>JAVCBX010000016.1:0-12967 GCA_037917635.1 Thermoproteota archaeon
GTTATAATTGGCAGGTCTAGGAGAATTGGCAAGAAAAGGTTCCTTGAAAAGGTTTTATGGTTATTTTTAGCTTTTCTTGCTGTACAGCTCACAGTTCTTGAGTTTGGATAGTCATTTCAGCAACAACTATGACCTATGCCTTAGAAAGCCTGTTCATCAGCTCATTGAAGACGATGAGGGGAGTAAGAAAGGAGAGAGTTAGCCAACTTAACACGGCTGATAGCATTGTAAGAGTATCCATGAAGGTTATTACAGAACTTCTGGCCAGTTTTTCAGCTGAATATTTGCCAAAAAGGGCCAGAAATATTAAGTAGCCGTCAGAAAAGAGGTTTCCAGATCGATGAGGGATGAGGTTCATCCAGACCTCTGCCCAAAGCTGCACGATCATCAGAAAGAGACCAAGCCTTATTGCAAGCTCTGGAGCATGTTTCAACTTTTTCCAGAGGCATATCGCTGTAAGGTAAACTAAGATAGAGCTAAGAGGTCCGGAAAGGGAGATCATAGCAAGTTTGTATGGATCCGCGTTTACGTTAACTGCAACGGCTTCAGCTCTTAACAACCAAATCCTACCTAAATCTAGCTTAATTTCCCCAGTTTTAGTTGATAAAAGTCTTGCGCAAACGATGTGCCCGAGCTCATGTGCTATGGATGGAAGGAATATTAGCCCAAAGATTATGAGGGCTGAAAGTACTGCTGAAAGTGTTACAACAGCGTTTTTCTTTCCATATAAAGAATTCCAAAATTCAGTCAAAGGCATTTCTTCAATTTGAAATTTCCATCTTATATCATATTTAATTTAGATGAATGATGCGATGCCAGCCATATCTGCTCTTTCACATATTACTTTGCCAACAGATGCATTCCTAAGGCATTGTTGGCTCCTATCTCATCTAAAGCAAAGGAAACTGTCTTTTCAAATGCCCTTTCAGCTAATTAGAAGCGTTATGTTGGCGCTGAGTACCTAGGAGCCATGTTAGCAGGACTTCAGAAAACCCTTAAAGGGGAGATCTAATGTTTCACTTGAATTAGCATCTGCAGGCTCAATTAATCAGATTGATGAAAGACCATCAGATTTTGCCTCAGATAAAAGGGTTATACCTGTAATAACCTATCAAGTTCCCTCATGAATTTTTTCTCTATTCTCTTCTTAACCCAGTATGGAAATCTTCCTAGAAATGAGAACTTTGAACCATAGGTCATTATGGCCATTCCTCCTCCCAAAGAAACCAAGCACTTGGGCGACTCGGTGCAGAACTTGATCTTATGCCGCTTGAGATTTCTTCCGGTGGCTTCCCTCCAGACGTTTTCCGCAACAGTCTCTCCTTGAAACATGGCTTCTTCGGCCATCTTAGCGGCCCACCTTCCTCCTATCTCAAGGTGAATGCAGTCTCCTGCAGCATAAACGTTTTTGGCCCCTGAAACCCTTAAGAACTCATCAACCTCCAAAAACCTTGCTCTCTTGTGCCTTTTTGATAGAAATTGTATGGGCTTTGGAGGGACTATTCCAGCCGTCCACGCTGCTGCGGAGAACTCTATCCTCTCTCCTCCCTCAAGTAGAGCAGCTCCTTCCTCGATGTCTTTAACTCCATTTCCCAAAATAAACTTGACTCCTCTCGCCTCTAAGTAGGATCTTGCCTTCTCTCCAGCAGGCTTGTTGTTCATGCAGGGGGTTGGCCGATTTAGCTTCTCAACTATTGTGACGTCAAGGTTCCTTCCGGATTTTAGAGAGAAATCAACAACCTCCCCTGCAACTTCAACTCCAGTTAAACCTGCTCCTACTATCAGCACGTTTCCAGAAGCCCTTTCCAAGAGCTTTCTGAATTTCAAGCTATCCCATATCCTGTAAGTAGTTGAGACATTTTTTGGCAACTCCTTCGGAACCCAAGGCTCTGCTCCTAAGCAAATGGAAAGGTAATCGTATTTCAGGCTCCCATCATCGCTTAGCAACACCTTTTTCGATTCGAAATCTATTTCCTTAACAGTACCTTCTACGAACTCTATCCCCAAGGAAGAAAGAGGATTTCTGACTTCCCTTGAAATGTCTTCTGGCCTAACTTTATCTGAAACCAATTCAGGAGCTGAGGGAAGGTATTCAAATAGGCTACTCCTAGAGACGAACGTCACTTGAAATTTATCGAGGAGTTCGTGCTTAATTAGACCTTTTAGAACTCCCATCCCTGCGAAGCCTGTTCCTAGGATGATGAGGCTTTTCTTCATCAGTAAAATAGTTCGCAGAAATGGTTAAAAACTAAACACCTTAGACTATCGTGGCTGTCAGTAAAATCCTACAGCTCTTTCTACACAAAATGGGCGTAAATCTTGAAAAGAAGCTCATTAGGTGTGATCTCCTTTCTTTGCAGCTCTTAAGGAGAGATGAATGAGAGGACCTAAAGGGATGTGCTATGATGGGTTGGAGATTCTAAAGCAAAGGGACTGATGAGGTTGAAAAATAAAGAGTAGTAGGCCCAGCATTAAATGTGGTGCAAGGTGTGGAGTTGAGCTCGAAGAAGCTTGACTTGGTGGCCATTGGGGCATCCGCTTTAGACATGGTCGTGAGGGTTAAGGAACACCCTAGACCGGATCAAATAGTGCTTGTCAAGGAATTTGAAGAATTTCCAGGAGGATCAACCGCTAACGTGTCGGTTGCTTTGGCAAGACTAGGAGTCAGAGTCGGATTCGTTGGAAAGGTCGGAGGAGACCGCTTTGGAGAACTTCTACTCGAAGATTTCAGGAGGGCTGGTGTCGATGTAAGCAGGGTCATAGTCGAGCCAGGGGCTAGATCAGCGTTTACCTTCATCGCAGTTGACGAGAGAGGGAGAAAGGTGATATACTCCCTAGGGGGCAAGGCCTTGCTTGAATCCCCTAACGAGATAGAAGCCGAGTATCTCTTAAGTTCAAGGGCCATATACTTAGGTGAAGCTTATCCCAAGGTAGTAGCTGATCCCATCTCATCTGCAAGGAAGAATGGAATCAGGGTTATCTACAATCTTGGCGTGAATCTGGCTGTAATCGGAGCGGAAGCCACGGATCTTCTTAAGCTATGCGATCTCGTAATATCGAGTTCTAAAGATCTCTTGGTTCTAGGCGATAGGGTTGAGGAAGTTGCGAGGTCTCTCTTGAAGAAAGGGCCGAGGGCGGTCGTTGTTACGATGGGACGAGAGGGTTCCCTTCTCTTCGAAGATAAGGGTAAGGGGAGGGTCCCTGCATTCAAAACCAAGGTTGTGGACACTACTGGTGCTGGAGATGCGTTCTCAGCTGGTTTAATATTTGGCATACTGAAGGGTTGGGACCTTTTAAGAAGTATGAGGTTTGGAAACGCCGTTGCAGCAATCAAGATCTCAGAGTTTGGTCCGAGAAAAGGTCTTCCGACCGAGAAAGAGGTCATAGATTTCCTGCGGAAGAGAGGCTCGGAAATTTAGAAGATGAACTGGAGATCGTTGAAAGCAGGGTAGGTTAAGGCATTTAAGGGTAGATCGGCCGTGGTAGGCCCTTGCAGCTCATCTTAATAGTGTGTAGATCGTTTCTCTGAGGAGCTTTAGGTTTACAAAATGGCTTACTTCGCTCTATAACTTATCTTTCGATGTCTGGGCCCGTTATTTCGTTATGCAGCAGTTTTTCAATGAGACTTCGCCTAAGATTGATGGTAAGCTAGCTCCCGCGAAGAAGTTCCCACCCTCCGAAGAGTGCCAAAGGTAAAAAATATTAATCAAAGTTGAATTTCTGAGTCCAAATGCGGTTTGGAATTTTGCTCATCCTTCTCTTGATCCCGATCCAAACCCACCTCACTTGCAGCTCAAAGGACTGGTGGGACGAAGAGTGGTATTATAGGATTCCGGTCAGAGTTTCATCCGCATCTGAACCGGTTGAAGGGATCCTATCTCTCGAAATCAACATTACTAATACCCTAAGAAAGCTTGAAGTCGATAAAGAGCCAGATATCGGCTCAATAAGGTTAGTTTATAGCTCAGAACAGGTCCCGTTTGCCGTTTCATTCTCCGAGGAAATTGTATTGGAGGATTTCGAGGGAGATTTGAACAATTGGGAGTTTTCCAATTACGTTGTTTTTGAGAAGTCTGAAGACGCAGTTCAAGGCTCCTACTCCCTAAAGTTCAGGAAGGGAACACTTAAAGAAGCCCCCATCATCCTGAGACTTGACCAAAAATCTCTTAGGAGCGCAAAGGTAATATCGTTCTTTGCAAAGGGCAACTTCACGGTTGTGCTGAGGGAAAGGCTTGTTAAGAGGGAGATCTCAAGAGTTAATGTTTCATCTGGAGAGTATAGGAGATTTTTCATCCAGTACGATCCTTCTCTTCTTTCTGATCGAGCAGAATTTTCCCTTTTCTTCTATCCAAGCGATCACATGACCTATAACTTCATCGATGACATCAAGCTGGCTAGAGGGAACCTGATCATAAGATGGTTCGCTTCGATCTCTCCGGGCGAGGAAAAGTTGTTTTACATCTACTTTAATCCTCTGAAAGATGAGCCAAAATTTCTCCCAATATTTGAAGTTAAAGGTAAGGAAGCAGAACTTTCACCCAAGATAGGACCTGCTGAAGGCTTTAGAACTGTAGTTGAAGTTAAGGAGGGATCAGTGCTTTCGGGAAAGGTCAAAGTAAGGGCTAAAGTCCTTGGAAATCTATCAAAGATAGTAAAAGTCCAATTCAGGTTGGATTATACGGAGAAAGTAAGCTGGAACTCTAGCTACGGTTTGTTTGGGGACATGAGGTTTGAGGAAGGGGAGTGGGTTGGCGTTTTAGATACCACGAGGACTTACGACGGATTGCATAAGATAACCGTTAGGGCATTTGAGCTGAGCGGAAGGTTTGCAGAGGATGAGGTTTTTGTCTACGTGAGAAATGTTCAGTATGAGGAGCCAGTTAACCTAAATCCAGGCGATGAGGAGTTCACCTTTTGCGTCTTGGGAGATAACAGACCGGGCTCTTCAGGGGAGCCCATGCCTCAGATATTTTGGCAGCTAACCAGGGCGATCTGTACGGAGCATCCTGACATGGTGTTTAACACGGGCGACGTGGTATATGAAGGAGAGTTTGAGGAATACTTGAGTTTTAGGGAGGTTGTAAGCCTTTTAAGGGCTCCTCTATTCATAGCAAGAGGAAATCACGAGATTTCAATCGGGAAAGAAGGTGAGGAAAATTACGAGCATTTCTTCGAGGCTCCTGGCTTCCCATACAACTCCTATTACTCCTTTAACTACGGAAATTCCCACTTCATCATATTAAACGCCAACGTTTACGGTAGCTGGTATAAGGTTGATGAGCCTCAGCTGAACTGGTTCATAAAGGATCTGGAGGAAAACAGGGGCGCAGAGCACGTCTTCATATTCATACACCAACCGATATTTGAGTACAAGCACGGACTAGAGGACAAGAGGTCTGAAAGAATTTTAGAGGAGGTGATAGAGAGGAACTGCTTCTATCCAGGAAGGATCTTCGTCTTTCAAGGCCACGAGCACATGTTCTACAATGGAACTTCGAATAACGTCACCTATTACATCACGGGGGGAGGTGGCGCTCCACTAGACCCCCAGTATCCAGATGAGACCCTGTTCTTCCACTTCTTAAAGGTGACCGTAAGGGGCAAGGAGGTCAACGTGGAAGTGATTAAACCGCTAGTCCTTGAGGTAAGACAGCCGGAATCAAACGTCACTTTTACTTCTGAACAATATCTAAGAATAAGCGGCAGAACTCAGCCTTACTGCAAGCTTAAGATAAATGGCAAGGAAGTTCCCGTTCTACCTGCTGGTGTGTTCGATACTAGATACAAACTTGACCCTGGCAAGAACGAGATCTTAATCGAGGTTTATGATCCTCAAACTGAAGAAAAAGCGTCTAGGAGGATAATAGCTTACTATAGGCCAGCCTTAGAGGTCGACTTGCCTAACAACTTGTTTTCAGGCTCAACCATTAAAATCAAAGTTTCCTCGTTTGGAAAACCTGTAAAGGGAGCAACCCTCATGTTAGATGGAGTTGAGGCTCTAACGGACGATTTTGGCTGTGTCGAGGTTAAGTTGCCCGAATTCGATGAGAGAGGAAGGATCGTACTTGTTGTTAAAAAAGAGGGATTTACGGATTTTGTCAGAGTGCTAGAGATTTCTGCAAGGTCTTACATTCGATTTTCATGGTTCCTGCTCGTTTTAGGGGTGTTAAGCATCGCATTCATCTATCTGCTAGTTAGAACTCGTGGTGCCTTCAAGCCCCTATGAGCTAATTTTTTCTTCTTCCAATAAGATTCCACCGTAAAGGCAATAAATCCTTATTTAGCATATGTTTTTAAGCTATAAGCGAATAAGGGTCTCGATTAGAGGTGCATAAGATGGGCAGATCCACAATCATAGCTATCATCGTGATTTTAATTTTGGTGGCCGCAGGCGGTTTTTACACATACTTGCAGATTACCAAACCCAAGCCTCCAGCTGGAACTGTCGTCCTTAGAGTCAAAGGCAAGATAACTAGGGCAAACGTTGGCGATGAGTACCACTTCGACCTCGAGATGCTTGAAAAGATGGTAGATACCGAGTTTGACTGGGAATGCCCCTGGTTTGGAATGCATCACTGGAAGGGAGTTTCCCTAGCCACGCTACTTGAAGAACTTGGAGTTCCTGATGACGCGAAGTACATAAAGTTCATCGCAAAGGACGGGCTAACTGCTGAATTTCCGATAAATATGTTGAAGGAACACCCAAAAATAATGCTTGCGATAAAGATGGACGATGAATACATACCCGAAGAAAAAGTCGGGCCTTTGAGGGTTGTGATCCCATACGATCAGTATCCTGAGCTTGAAAAGGACTATCCTCCATATCCCTACACAATTGGCTGGATTATAGAGGCAGAAGTAGGCTGAGATATCTTCTTCACTTTCACCTTTCCTCCGGCTTTCTTCTTTCTAAAATGGATGAGAGCAATACCTGAATGCATTACAAAAAGAAACGCGGAAGGGAGTTAAGCTGATCGATGATGTTATTGTCGTTGAGAACTTAACGTACTACTATCCTCGTGCAGAGGAGCCTGCTCTCAATGGCATTAACTTGAGAATAAAGCAAGGAGAAATAGTTACCGTAATGGGGCCTACTGGTTGCGGAAAGAGCACACTTTGCCTTACTTTCAACGGGGTAATTCCTCATGCAATTGGAGGAGATCTTAGGGGAAGAGTGGTCGTTGATGGTCTAAATGTTGCTGAACACGGGATACAGGAGCTAGCTACGAGGGTTGGAATGGTTTTTCAGGATCCAGAGACGCAGCTCTTCTCAGCTACTGTGAGATCAGAGGTCGCCTTTGGCCCTGAGAACCTGATGATTCCAAGGGAGGAGATAATAGAAAGGGTAAATTGGGCTCTTGATGTCACAAGACTTAGGGGATACGAAGAAAGGGCTCCCATAAACCTTTCAGGAGGAGAAAAACAACAAGTGGCCCTTGCAGCTGCCATAGCAATGAGACCGAAGATCTTGGTCCTTGATGAACCTACCTCAGAGCTAGACCCAGCTGGAACGAGTAAGATCTTCTCTCTCATAAGGGAGCTCAATGAGAGATTCGGAATGACAATCGTCATGATAGAACACAAGGAAGAGGCGGTTCAAATCTCCGATAGGATAATTCTGATGAAGGAAGGGAGGATAATAGGAGAGGGAAGGCCTAAGGAGATCTTTTCTAAAGGAAGAATCGTTAAAGAGTCGAGAATAAGGGTTCCTCAAGTATCTCAGCTCTTCTACATGTTAAGAGAAAGGGGCTTGGACCTTGGGAGCACTCCAATAGCTGTTGAGGAGGCTTATCATCTTCTGAAAGGAGTCTTGAGGAAGGAAAAGGCTGAAGATCTTCGAAGCGAGATTGAGCCTAGGAAATCTAAACCGATAATAAGGGTTGAAAATCTCTTCTTTAAGTACAAGAACGGACCAATGGCCCTAAAGGGCGTTAATCTTGAGATCTATGAAGGCGAGTTCATCGCAATAATTGGAGAGAATGGATCTGGCAAGACGACGCTTGCAAAGCACTTCAATGGACTGCTCAAGCCGACCAAGGGGGACGTAATAGTTGATGGGGTAAATACCAAGGATGCTCCGATAACCGATCTCGCGAAGATCGTTGGACTAGTCTTCCAAAATCCGGACCACCAGTTTTTCTCATATACCGTTGAGGAGGAAGTAGCATTTGGGCCCAAAAACCTTGGACTCAGCAATGAGGAGGTTAAGGCGAGGGTTGATGAAGCTCTTAAGTTTGTAGGACTTGAGGATTTGCGCGACAGACATCCTCTTACCCTAAGCAGAGGACAGAGACAGAAGCTAGCTGTCGCATCGGTTTTGGCCATGCGTCCAAAGATAATAGTGCTTGATGAGCCTACAACGGGGCAGGATGAAGTCTCCATAAACCAGATCATGAGTCTTGTAAGCAGGCTTAGAGATGAAGGAAGGACCATTATCATGATAACTCACGACATGTCAATGGTAGCGAAATACGCTGAAAGGGTAATCGTCCTTTCTGACGGAAAAGTGCTGGCGGAAGGACCTACCAGAGAGATTTTCTCCCTTCCGGAGATGTTGGAGAGGATCCACATAGAAGTGCCTTCGATAACTAAGCTTGCAATGATGCTTTCGGGCTATGGAATCCCAAGAAACATTCTTACAGTGGAAGAGATGTGTGAAACCATATTAAAAAAGGTGATAAGATGTCGCTAGTCCGTTATTACCCTGCCGACACTTTTTTCCACAAGCTCGATCCTAGAGTGAAGGTTATCTGGCTCTTCTGCGTGTTCATTCTTTCCCTTGCTTTCAATCATCCGCTTTACTTGAGCGTGCTTCTCCTAAGCGTTTTTCTCCTTTGGATTTTCTTGAAAATCCCCTTTTCAGAGATCGGCCTTTTCTTTAAAGCCCTATTTTTTGTGGCAATTGCAACGTTTATCCTTCAACTTCTCTTTTATCCTGGGAAGAGCATCTTAATTGCCCTCTCCTTACCGACTTGGATCCCATACTTCGGAGGCATTATAGCCATAACGGTGGAGGGCTTAGTTAACGGCATATCCATGGTCCTGAGACTTTTCACAATAGTTCTGAGCATGCCCCTAGTAACTATGACTACACCCGTTGAGAAACTTATCATAGGTCTCATCAAAATGGGAATGCCCTATGAAATCGCCTTTGCAGCCACAACCGCTCTGAATATGCTCCCAGTTCTTCAATCAGATGCTCAAAAGATAATTGATGCTCAAAAGGCCAGAGCATTTACCGCTTTGGAAAAAGGGGGTATCAAGGAAAGGATAAAGGCGTACATACCCCTGATAGTGCCCTTAATGGTTAGCTCATTTAAGAAGGGTCGTCAGCTTGAGATAGCAATGGAATCGAGGGCTTTTGGAGCTTATGAGGGGAGAAGCTATCTGATTGAAATAAAGATGAATAGGCTAGACAAGGTTCTTTCTGTATTCTTCCTTTGTTTCACAATTCTTTGTCTTTTTATGAGGACTCTCTTTGGATTCGGAGCGTTTAACCCATGAGTAAGGTTAATTAGTTATTGTTTCAGGCTCATAGGCGGACTAATGGCTAAGAGAAGGGGCAGGATGGATGAAGTTCATGTTGCGTACATAGCAATCTCAGCAGCAATCGTCACCGCAACGGCTTACATACCGATGTTCCCTGTAGTCGGAGCTGGCACTGTAATTAGCGCTGGCATGATAGCCGTTCCCTTGGTTGGGATCTTGCTTGGACCGGTAGCCGGAACATTAGCAACGGCAATAGGGGCATTTCTAGGTCAAATAGTAGCCCCTTACGGGGCGATATTCGGTCTGATAACCTTTCTCTGCCCGATGATGGGAGCCTTTGTCTCGAGTTTGGTTGCCTTTAAGAGATGGAAAGATGCGGCCTTAACCTTAAGTCTAACTATACTGCTTTGGTACGCCATTACAAGCATAAAATGGGCCAAAGATCCCTACTCCTCAGTTAGATGGTACTTCCCTTATCTGCACCTTACATCTTTGGCCTCATTGTTTATTTTCAGGGAGAAAATAGGGGATTGGATAGAAAGTCTTGATCCCAAAAAAGTTCCCTTCGGCATATTTCTTGCGGCCTTAGCTGGACTTCTAACTGATCATATGGTTGGAAACTCGATCTATGTTGGAGTATATTCCGGTCCAGCTAGGGTGTATTCCTTTGTACTTCTCCTATATTCGTTCGAAAGAATTGCAGGAGCAATTGGAGCTGCTCTTGTTGGAGCCCCCCTCCTGATTGCCTTGTACAAGGCCAGAATCGGGGTTGGACCGTGGTCTCTCAGAAGATAAGAGGGGGTTTAGCGGTATGAATCCAAAGATCCTTTATGAAAAGGCCCTAGGATGTCTTGCTGCATTAGCAATAGGAGATGCCATGGGAATGCCTGTTGAAATGCTTTCTTGGGACGAGATTAAGGAAACATTTGGGTTAATAAAGGACTTTGAGAGAGCTCCCCCATGGCATCCTAACAGGTCCCTCCCGCCAGGTAAGGTTACGGATGATACGGAGCTAGCCTTGCTTCTCGCAAGAACGATTATTAGAATGAAGGGTAAATTCAGAATCGAGGATTTCGCTGAAGATCTGAAAAAGTGGGCTGAGAAAGGGGCTCTTGGCTTGAGTTACGTTGGAGCTGCAACTAAGGAATCGCTGAAAAGGCTCTTGAATGGGGCTGATCCCACAAAATCCGGAGGAAGAAACGTAACCTGTGGAGCTGCAATAAGAGCACCTCCAATCGGGATAGTGAACCCAGGCAATTTGCAAGGTGCTGTCGCAATGGCTGTGATATCATCGCTTCCTACGCATGGAGGCAGATCAGCAATATCAGGAGCTTCTGTCATAGCTTCAGCTGTTGCTGAAGCTATGGTGGAGAGCAGCTCAATCATTTCTATAGTAAATGCTGCCATAGAGGGCTCAATGATTGGAGAGAGATATGGAAGGCCAGTTCCATGCCCTTCAATAAGTAAGAGAATCAAACTTGCTTTTGAAATCTCTAATAAGATAGAGGACCCCTGGAAAGCAGCATTTGAGATAAGGGACATCATAGGAACAGGCATGGAGTCTGCTGAGGCTGTTCCAGCTGCTCTTGGAATCTTTGCTGTGAGCAAAGGGGATCCAATGGCGGCAATCTGCTTTGCAGTTAACATTGGAGGTGACACGGATTCTGTCGCATCTATGGCTGCTGCTATATCTGGCGCTTGGAAGGGCATTAGAGCAGTGAACTACAAGATGTTGGAGAAAATTGAGGAGGTAAATAAGCTTAACCTGAAAGAAGTGGCCAAGAAGCTTGTTGAAGTGGCCTCGAGAAGAACTAACCACTAGGTTGGAGCTATCATTCTGAATATTTCATTTCAAAGAGTAGTCCTTAAGATAACTTCAGAACCTCATTACCTTAATCCTTCCTCTTCTATCTGAGAGCACTCCAGCGATTGGCACAAGAAGGACGTAAATAACGTTCCATGATGCTTCGAGCAGGCCCCACTCAAAACGCGTAACACCGATTACATCGAGAGCGAAGAGAAACCAAAAACCACCTGTTAGACCCAGTCTATACCAGAAAGTATGTCTAGAGCCATCATCCTACCAAGAGGACCTTTAAGCCATGAAAGTTCTTCTAGCATACCTTTGAACGGCTCACTCCTGATAAAGCATTTCTTAGGTTTAATGGCCCTGTGATCCTGCTCCTTTGTCAGGGTTTCCTCTAGGCCGAACCTCAGAGCAGCGGATATCAAGTAAACTGCACCAGTAGCTATTAAGGCCCATCTGAGAGCAATTACTCCGAACTTTTGGTAAAAATAACCCCCTATCACCGAGCTGATCATGCTGGGAAGGGACCAGCATAGCGCATCAACGATAGAAAAGGTGAAAGCCCTTGCCCCCTTAGGAATCGAAGAACGTGCGAGCTCTCCTTCCCATACCATATGCAAGTATCACGTTGATTCCTTTTTGTTTCAAGAGTTCGGAACATCTCCTGGAGAATGTTCCACGAACGGATTCTTGATTACCTCAACTTCTCTTATCTCTCCGTCCTCTACATTGACTATGGTGTAAAAAGGAGTTCTGCCAAAATGAGAGCTAACTTCTGAATCGAGTCCTCGATCATTTGCACTAGGAACAGCTATTTTCATCCTTTTCACCAATTGGATCAGGACCTTCTATAGTTAAAAAGGCACTCTAGTAGTGTGGAGAATATTTTTAGTGCATCATGGGAAACGCTAAAGAGAGAAAAGCTGGTACAATTTTGGAAGGGATGCTCTCTTGTCAAACAATTTTAAGATTACGGTGGCGCTTGGACTCTCAGCCCTTATGCTTTTGGTTCTTATGCCAAAGCTCCTTTGGAATTACCTTGGAGAAGGCTCCAATTTAACAACATTTCAATCAGATAATCTTAGTTATCAAAAATTGGGGGAGTTAAGCGATGTAGAGATTGTTGTTCTTGTAGACAATAAGCCAAGCGAATCCATCATGGAATTAAAGGCTGCATGGGGAATTTCTTTGTATGTCAAGGCTCGAAATGTATCCTTCTTGTTTGACACAGGTCCTAGTCCAGAAGTATTAGAGCACAATTGCAGAGTTCTAGGAGTTGATTTGAGCGATATATCCTTCGTTTTCATTTCACATGAGCACGGAGATCACACCGGAGGACTTCCATATGTTGCAAGGGTAGCTCCAAGTGTACCTGTGCATGTTCCATCTGGGATGAGCCGCTCGGTTCGAAAAGGGATAGAGAGGCTCGGTTTTAACGTTGTTGAAGTGAAAGGCCCTCAACAAATATTGAAAGGAATTGCAAGCACTGGTCCTCTTATGAGCGGATCTTTAGCTGAACACGGCCTCATCTTAAACTTACAAGGTAAAGGGATAGTCCTATTAGTCGGTTGTGCTCATCCAGGAGTTGATAGGATGTTGTTGAATGCTACCAATTTCTCAGAAAAGGTTTTTGGAGTCATAGGAGGATTTCATCTCATGGGAGCAAGCGAA
>JAVCBX010000107.1:0-3679 GCA_037917635.1 Thermoproteota archaeon
AAGCAGGTAGAGCATCCCGAAGACTGCTGAGAGCATCGTTGCCACCAAGATGAAGCCCAACGACTCATATTTTCCCTTCCATAGAGAAATGGCTCCTAAGTATGTCGCTCCTATAACGATTGCTGAAAACCCTCCAAAGAGATCTATTGGAAGCCCTAAGAATCCAGTGACGGCATCCTGTCCAAAGCGCATCTCCACAGCCCAAGGCACCAGAACCTTCCAGAGTCCCATTGCAAATTCTATTGCACCTATAATCAGGTAAGCGACCCCCAGAATCATGGAATAAGCCGCCATAAATCTTCTAGTTCTCTCACCTAGCAAGAAATCACCTCAGGAATATCCAAGCAGATGTCCTAATCCAACTATCGCAAGTGCAGCTATGTACGCGAGTATCAATTCATATACTACCGTGAAAATAGTCCATTTCCAAGAGTTCGTCTCTCTATAAATGATGCCAATTGTAGCGATGCAGGGTATGTAGATCAGCGTATATGCCATAAAAGCGAGCCCAGTTAGCGGTGTGAAGATATGCTGTTGCCTTATCACTTCGGTGATCTCCTCCTCGGCTTCCTCTCCAAGGCCGAAGAATATGCCAAAGGTTCCCACAATAATCTCCTTGGCTATGAAGCCGAAGAAGAGGGCAACAGCTGCCATCCAAGTGAAGCCAATTGGGCGGAAGATGGGCTCGAGGGCATGCCCGAGCATGCCTATATAAGAAGCCCCTATGTTAATCTCTTCTCCAACGTGGACAGCTCCCCAGGGATATGAGGAGAGGAACCAGACAGCTATTATGCCTAAGAAGATTATAGTTCCAGCCTTCTTGAGAAACAGAGAGCCTCTCTCCCACATGTGTATTAGGACATCTCTCAACTTCGGTCTGGAGTACATGGGAAGCTCCAGTATGAAGGCCGAGGGCTTTCCCTTGAAATATGGGATCACCCTTCTGAAGAGAAGGGCCATTAGCACTGCCAACACTACTCCAAGTATGTACATGGAGTAGATTCCAGCTGCTGCATACCGGCCTAGGACTGCTCCACCTATCAGCACGTACACGGGTAGCCTAGCAGAACACGACATCAAAGGGTTCACAAGTATCGTCAATATCCTATCCTCTTCTCTATCTATAGTTCTGGTCGCCATAATCCCTGGAATGTTGCATCCAAATCCAAGAAGCATTGGAATGAAGGATCTTCCGTGAAGCCCAAGCTTGTACATAGCCCTATCCATCACGAAGGCCGCTCTCGCTAGGTATCCGCTGTCCTCTAGTACTGAGAGTCCTAAGAACATGAAGAATATAGGCGGCAAGAAGACCAGCACGCCTCCTAACCCGCCGAATATGCCATCTGATACGAATGAAGCTAGTTGATTGTTGGTGATGGCACTTGCTGCTACTTCTCCAAGCCAGCTGAAGAGCATGTCTATAAGATCGGATAAAGGGCTTGAAACATCATATGTGAACCTGAAGAGAGCCCACCAGAGCGATAAGAATATAGGTATGCCTACCCATTTGTTAAGTAGAGCTTTGTCCAACAAATCTGATGGAGTTATGGCTTTCTTTCCCTTCAGAACTCTCGGAAGTATCCTGCTTATGAACTCATATCGCTTCTCTGCCAAGAGGACTTCAGGTTCCTCCCCTAGTATTTCGCTTACCTTGCTCATTTGATCACCTCCAGTATGTCATCCCTATACGGGCTCTCCTTAACCCTCTTTAGGACTTCCTCGTCTCTCTCTAATACCTTGATAGCCAACCACCTTGTTGGGTATCTACTGGATAGCTTCTCATCCTTTAGTATGATCCTCTCAATCCTTGATAATAGATCGTCTATCTCTTTTCCATAGCTTATCTTGATAAGCCTCCTTCTCTTTTTCCTCCTAGCGGTCTCTATTATTGTCTCCTTTAACTCTTCCATTCCCTCTCCTGTTATAGCAACTGTTGGAACCACTGGAACTCCTATGATCCTCGATAGCTCTTCATGATCTACCTCGTACCCCACACCTTTCGCTAAGTCGCACTTGTTTAGTGCTATGATGATGTTTGCTTCTAGCTCCAATAGTTGCACTGTCAGGTATAAGTTCCTCTCTAGGTTTGAGGCATCTACTATGTCGACTACGACGTCTGGCTTTTCCTCGACTATGAAGGTCCTAGCTATAAGCTCATCTATAGAGTGAGCCGTTAGGCTATATATCCCAGGAAGGTCAATTATTTCCATATCCACTCCTTTGTATGTGCACCTTCCAGTTTTCTTCTCAACGGTCTTTCCTGGCCAGTTTCCGACGTGTGCCCTACCACCAGTCAAGTTATTGAATAAGACGGACTTTCCCACGTTAGGGTTCCCGATCAAGGCGACCTTTATTGCCACAATCTCACCTCACAAAGATTTTCATCGCTACTCCTCTCCCAATGGCGATCCTAGATCCCTTTATCTCAACAAGGAGAGGACCTGAACCACTCGAAACCATAGTTCTTACCTTAGTCCCTTTAACAAATCCCAGATCAGACAGCCTTCTAACCAACCCCCTTCCTCCTTTCACACCGATTACAGTTGCATCTATTCCTGGAGGGAGCATCGCCAATGGAATTCCATGAGACATCGTCCTTTCATATCCTTTACTCCTTCTCTGTGTTGACATAGACATATTCGGCCTCCCTTGCCCTTAAGCTAAGGTTATATCCTCTGAGAAGGAACTCCACCGGATCTCCAAGAGGGGCTCTTCTAACCACTACAATTTTAGTTCCCTTTACCAAACCCATGTCTAGCAATCTCCTCTTAATTGGCTGTGGTCCACCAATTCTGACAATTATCCCTCTTTGTCCTGGCCTAAGCTCGCTCAGACGCCTCTCCATGCTATAACCATCACCTTTTCCCTTTTCACTTAACTGGAGATCTACTAGTCCCAAGCGTTCAGCTTATGTTAGGCATGCCTAACATATAAATGTTTAGGATATCCTAACATCACTTAAAATAACACAATTCGCCCTCACAATAATACAAGGCCGAATGCTGAAAGCTTTCAGCATTCGGAATTAATCTGTCATTTGATTCATGAATGCATTAAGGGTGAAATAAGACAAACAGAATTGTTGGCACAAAATTTTCTGGACGCCTTTATTCCAATATAGGTTATGCTGATAGGATGGCTTTGAACTCATGCGGGGCACTTAGCTTCTCTAACCCCTAAAAATAACCTTCTCCTCCCTATAGTAAGATTAGAAACTATGTCCGTGAAACCAAAGGCTTGTCATTTTGGTGTATATCCGACTAATCTTGAGCGGTGCTCATTTGAAACATCCTATGGAAAATCTTTCTTCTCCAATTTCTTACCCCTTTTTGTTATCATGCTTAACCAAAAAACGAGTGTCCTCATATGATGATATTTTTCAATCCAGTTCCTCCTGATATATAGCGTGCATCAGAAGTAACGCTTTCAGTCGAATGCCTAACATTATTAAGTTAGGCATACCTAACATTGGGGGCGTAGGATGAATCGACTTAGAGTGATTAAGGAGGACACCCTGAGGTACATAGTAGAGAGTGGCGCTCATGAGATCGGTGAGAGGGAGCTCTTGAAGGAGATCCAAGTCGATGCCGCAACCCTTGATGACGTACTGAGTCAGAGGGAAGGATCATCAGAAAGGAGGGCAAGGTCGGCCTGACTGAGGCAGGATACAGAGATGGTT
>JAVCBX010000170.1:0-3648 GCA_037917635.1 Thermoproteota archaeon
GTTTGAGGCGATAAGCTATTTGATCATGCAGGCAGCAGAAACTTTCCTTCCAATTTATGCCAGCGAAATAGGAATCTCGCGTCAAAGATAGGGTTTCTCTTCACGCCTCAGGTATTAACGATGGCCTTACTCAAACCAATTGCGGGCAGATTGTCGGATATGATTGGAAGGATGCTTCCCATTCTTTTTGGAATGATTGTCATCTCCATTAGCTCAACAGGATTAGGTTTTTCTTCTGGGATTTTTCTAATGATGCTTTCCCTAATCTTTCTCTCTGCTGGAGTATCATTAGTGTTTTCCTCGACAAAACCACTAGCTTCCGAGATAATGGGTCCTAGAATGCACGGAACTGCCATAGGCACCACTGAGACCATAAAGGACATAGGTCAAACTCTTGGTCCAGTAATTGCAGGTGCTATGATCGGACATCTAGGTTTCTAGATCGACCTTCCTTCTATTGGCAATTTTACCCTCTTCATCGGATCCCTGTTCATGTTCCTAGGAAGGAACCTAATCCCCTTGAAGATTGATCATCAGAAAATTTGTAGGAAAGTTTAGGATTGAGGTGCCTTGAGCAGGCGGTTTTGTCTTACGTTTCATCTATTAATTCAATCTTCCATCTCCCTCTAATCATTAGCTGAGTATCCATAAAACTAAGACAAGAAGATTTCTGCAATTTTCCAGCTATCTCTTCGGCCAATTCTTAAGTTCTCTTAGCTAAAAATTACAAGTCAACCTCCAGCGTATAGCGAGTTTAGAACGCAGAGCATCACGACTATGATGAAAGATGATCCACCTCCCATCAGGGAAGGACTACAAGCACTGCCTTTATCTCTGAGAGGTGTATGGGTCTGATCTCCTCTACAAAAGGCAACTCTGATATCTTCGATATAGATCTGAGAGAAGCCCTTCCAATCATGTTTCTCTCTGTGTATAGGTGAGCTTCAAATCCTGCCTGCTTTAATAGATCAAATTCATCCTTGTTTAACTTCCTTTTGAGAATTACGCTTACCTTAAGCACAGTCTCATCAAGGCCTCTCTTCTCATAAACTTCTTCGGCCATTTTTGTCTCAACTCTCGTGTTCCCAGCTATGACAACGCATATCAGTGCCTCGTCCAGCACCTCAGTTATCCAGTATCCAAAGAAGCCCTCTTCCTTTACCAACCTTCTTCTAACTTCTTCGCTGAGGTAAAGGCTCGAGATTTCTCCAATCCCTTCGTAAGCCCTAGGACCTCCAATGATTATGAACACGTCCACCTTCCTAAGTCCTACAACCAGGTCAAATACACCAGCTCCGTAAATAGAAACCTCATATCCCATCTCAGACAGGAGATCCATTAGCCTCTCAGCTGCCTCTAAATCAGCTCTGTTGGAGAAAATTGCAATTTTCAGCCTAATTTTGCTGTTAGTTCCCGCCTCTGGGGGCAAAACTGGAACTAACAGGATGAATATGGAGGCGAACACCAGAAAATACCTTAAGATCAAATTCATACGAAAAGAGTTCGTTAGAGAGGGCATAAAAAACTGATTATAGTTCTTAAGAATCATCTTACTGGATCCTTCGGAGAAGACCTTTTTCGCAAAATAGGCAGGTCTTATTCAAAATAGATTGAATTTGGAAGCGAGGCCAATCGGTCCCTTGTTAAAGGATCAGCGAAAGATTGTTAGGTCCTAAACTTCAGAGGTTCTCTAAATGTTGAGGGGCCAGAAGCTTATTAGAAAAATCATATTAATTAGCTTGAAGCAATCTCGCGAGAAAGTGAGATGAAATCGAACAAAGGTTCCAGTACCAGATCTTTGATCTTGCTATACGCAACGGCCTTTCTGTTTAACATGAGCTGGTTTTTGACGGTTTCCCTCATGCCCATCTACTTAGATCACCTTGGCTACAGGGGGGCTGGAATTGGTGCCCTTAATTCCTTTAGAACAATTCTTGCAGCACTTTCTGCCATAGTTGCTGGCAGAATCTCAGACCTTAAGGGGTATAAGGGTCCCATATCCCTCTCATTTGGCCTATTTTCCCTTTTAGGAGGTCTTCTATATCTCAGAGAATCTCAGAGCGTTGTTGCACTTTCTTACCCTCTCATGGGCGTTTGCTTTAGTTTCTTTAGCACTCCCATTACCAGCCTGTTATCAGAGCTATCTACGATGAGCTCTATGGCTTATTCCTTTGCAATCTTCTACTCAATCAACCAGATCGCTGGAATCATTTCTCCAAGCCTCTCAGGATTGATTGTGGAGAGATTTGGCTTTAAATACATTTTCTTACCGGCTTCAGCTGCTTCTATGGTCTCTTTGCCGCTTGTAACAAGAATCCCAAGCTCTATTAAGCAAAGATCAAGGAGTGGTCTTCTAGAGGTGATTAAAGGGGCCAAATATCTTGACAGGAGATTCTACATCTTCTTAGCAGGGATGCTATTTCACAGCTTCAGCCTGATGACTATATGGCCCTTCTTCGCCCTTTATGCCAAAAAAGGAATCGGGCTTAATGAGCAAGAAATCGGTTTCATCCTTTCCATGAGGAGCTTAGGCCTACTTCTAACCCTTCTCATTTGGGGAAAAATTTCCGACCGAATAGGAGCGACGCTCATGATATTCCTCCACGTCCTTTTCTCCTCCTTTGCCTGGGTTTCGTATCCCTTCTCTCCAGATCTCTCAACCGCAACCTTGATAATAGGGATAAACGGGGTAGTTGGAGCCATGGACATGCCCGCTAGAAGGTCGGTAGCCGCGAGCTTTTCCGAAAGCAGGGTGAGGGCGACAGCAATGGGCCTTCTAGACTTCACATCTGGCATCGCTTCAAGCGCAGGATTCGCTTTTGGGGGCTTGCTCTGGGACTCATTCGGAATGAAAGCTCCATTCATTGTCGCATCCTTAACAAATGGTATTGGAGCAGCCTTGCTCTTCTCAATAATGAGAAGGCGGAAAGTCGGCTAAAATCGCTGAAATGAGTTAGGAGATAAAGAAGCTTCTTGAAGAGAGTTTTGATGCTCTAACTCTAGATAAGACAGTGATTGAAACTTGCCGAAGGTTGCACCAAACCTCAAAGGAGAAAAGTGAGCTCTTGCAAGATGCCATCTGCTAATAGGTGCCGCGCCATTACTCATAAATTAACGCTTAAGAGTAATGACAAGAGCTTTACTAGATTAAAAGCCTGAATTGAGAATAGAATAATTTTCTGAGAGGTCTATAAGTCAGCAACTCCTAAGAAGATCTTCCATTAATTATCTCTCGACCTCAAAAGTTATCTTAACCCTCGCCCTGTAAAGCTCTATCTTTCCATCCTTAACGGTGGCAGAAAGGCTCAGGACCTTTATCCTCCTGATGTTCCTTATAGTCTTCTTCGTTTGCTCTAAAGCTTCTAAAATTGCCTTATCAAAGCTTTCCTTCGATTCTCCAACAACCTCTATATTTTTTGAAACCATCCCTCATCAATTCTCAATTTCCACTCGCGCCTAATAAACTTCTCTCATAGATTCAAGGAGTACTTTAAACCAGAACCTGTATTTATCAGGAGAACTTTTTCTCCTTTAGAGATGACTCCAAGCTTGACCAACTTTATAAAAGCGGCGTAAGTTGCAGCTCCTTCAGGGCAAGCATATATTCCCTCGTGTCTGGCAAGCTCCTTTACCGCTCTTATCATCTCC
>JAVCBX010000076.1:0-3648 GCA_037917635.1 Thermoproteota archaeon
CCCCCTTAACTATCTCCTTGGAAAGGCAAGTAGTGCACTCTTTGGCAAGGCTTTCAGGATCAAGCTCTTCTACGTTTTTCCCTTTCAGTCCACAATACTTCTCGCATACAGGCTTTTTTTGCTCTTTTTCCTCTCTTGGCTTAGTTTCTTCGAGAACTATGAGTTCAAGGGGGAAGTGCTTGTCAATAGGGCATGCTAAGAGATCCAAAAGCCTGTACTTCATGTTAAACACCCTCGACGATCGAAATAGTCGAATGCTCTTTCCTTAAAATTGTGTGGTAGGGGGAACTCCATCCCAAAAGCAATAGAAATCCACTGGTTCACAAAGAGGATTAAACTTCCTTGAATGGAGCTCAGCTCTTTTGTAAGCGCCTTAGCATTTTTCCGCATAACGTAAAAGCAATCTGTTTAGAGCAATTAACGTTAGATTCGTGCCTCTAAGTTAGAAGAGCTACCTGGCGTTGTTAAGTAACGAGACAAGCCAGCCTACACGGGGACGCGATCTTTAAATTGGAAGTTGATTTAAGTGAAATTTCAAGCACGCTTGAGAGCAACTATAATAGCTTTGGCCGCTCGAAATCGGAGGAATTTACCTGTAAAAAGGATTCAATGTCGTCTATTTTCTATATCATATTATAATCTTGCAGATTCCTCAAAGGAGATGCTGAAGATGCATTCACGTTTGAATTTGCGTTTTCAGAGGTGATAAGATGAATGAGTTAAGCGTTGTGAAGGTTAAGGCTAAGAAAAGGTGTAAAGGAAATATAGGCCCCATTTTGAGATTGTTCTTGACGACTAGCTCTAAAAAGAGCCCTTGCATCAAGCTCATTAAGATAAGGCCTAGAAGAAGGGCCCTCGCCATGTAATTTGAGGCCCCGGTCGCTTGGATCCTAAGATCAAGTTTTTAAGCTGTCTCCGATTCATGAGGGAAGATTCGTATGGTTGAAAAGGTCTCCATAGAGATACCAAAGGAGCTTTACGATAGGATAAAGAAGGAGTATGTTGACAATGGGGAGTTCAAAAGCGTAAGCGAATTCGTCAAATTCGTCCTCAAGGAAGTTTTGTCTGAAGAGGAACAAGAAAGCGTCTACGCTCCGGAGGAAGAGGAGGAGATAAAGAGGAGGCTGCGTTCTCTAGGCTATCTTTGAGCATATCGATGGGCTGACAGAAGAGCTTAGTGCATTAATTTGTTTTTACCGATTCCTCTTCAAATTATCTTTAGTCCATGCCAAACGGTGATGCTTCTTGAGGAGGATCTGTCTGATCCTTGCTGGAGGGAGTGGAACCCGGCTCTGGCCTTTGAGCAGGGAACACTACCCTAAGCAGTTTATCAAGGCCCTTGGAAGCAACTCAACCTTTCAAAATGCCCTTTTAAGGGCAACAGTAACGGCTGGAGATCTCTCAAACGTTTACGTGGTGACTAACAAGGAGTACAGGTTTCACGTTCTTAGGCAAGCGGAGGAGGTTGGACTAAGCCTAGGCGAGGAGAACGTGATAACAGAGCCGGAAAGGAGGAACACCGCTCCTGCCATATATTTGGGAATAAGGTTCTCAGTTCCAGAAGATGAAGACGCTCTAGTTTCAGTCCTCCCATCTGATCACATCATTCCATCGATTTCGGATTATCAAAGGACGATGGAGCTTGGCTTGAAAGTTGCGGAGCGAGGATACCTTGTGACATTTGGAATAAAGCCCAAGAAGCCAGAAACTGGATACGGGTACATAAAGGCCGGAGAAAAAATAGGAGAAGGCGCCTACAAGGCTGAAAGGTTCGTCGAAAAGCCAGACTTGGAGAGGGCTAAGCTCTTCCTTAGGGAAGGGAGCTACTACTGGAACAGCGGGATGTTCGCATTTAGGGCAAGGATCTTCGAGGAGGAAGTGAGAAAGCACCTTCCAGAGATTTACGATGCATTCTCAGGCCAGGATTGGGTAAATCGCCTAGAAGAGATTTACGAGAGCCTTCCAAATATATCCGTCGATTACGGGGTGATGGAGAGATCAGAAAGGGTGGCAGTAGTCCCAACCGAGATGAAGTGGAGCGACGTTGGAAGCTTCGACTCCATTTACGAGTTGCTAGATAAGGATGAAAGAGGAAATGCGATCGTAGGAAGGTGTCACCTGATCGATTCAGAGGGCAACCTGGTGATAGGTGAGAGGCTGATAGCACTGATAGGGGTGGAGAACATGATGGTGCTTGACTCGGGCGACTCGATCCTAGTCTGTCCAAGGGGAAGGGGCCAAGATGTCAGGAAGCTCTTCAAAGAACTCAAGGAGAATGGTGAGAAGGAAGCACTGCTTCACAGGACGGTCTACAGGCCTTGGGGCTCATACACCGTGCTGGAGGAGGGTCCGGGCTACAAGGTTAAGAAGGTAACGGTTCTTCCAGGAAAGAGGCTGAGCCTTCAAATGCACTACCACCGGAGCGAGCACTGGATCGTCATAAAGGGAATGGCGAAGGTAACCAGGGGGGAAGAGATCTTCTTTCTTAGGCCTCAGGAAAGCACATTC
The DNA here is from genome assembly GCA_037917635.1 of Thermoproteota archaeon. Taxonomy (GTDB): domain Archaea; phylum Korarchaeota; class Korarchaeia; order Korarchaeales; family Korarchaeaceae; genus QMVU01. The sequence goes on from JAVCBX010000076.1 coordinate 2,509, forward strand.
GTCCCTCCTGGTGTTCTACACAGGCTTGAGAACCCGGGGAAGGTACCCTTAGAAGTTATTGAGATTCAAAATGGGGAGTATTTAGAGGAGGATGACATAGTTAGGGTTGAGGACGATTTCAAAAGGCTCTAACTGAGAGCACATTCTCCGGAAGTTTAAGAATCCTCAAAGAATCAACATCTGCTCACTGGGTAACCATCTATCAAAAGCTTCCAAAGAAGGACGATGCTGATGGAAAGTTTGACGAAAAGAATTCAACACTTCCCGCTCAATAATACCCCTAGCTTAGGGCCTTAGAGTTTAGAGAGAAATGAAGCGATTTTCTGCATCTGAATTTTTGAAGTCTCTCAAACTGTTAAGGCCACTTATCTTAGCCTTGATGATAGCAAGCACTTCCATAACGACTCAAAATATTGGGGCTACATCCTACAACATTTCAATATCCGTATCTCCCAAATCAGGAGGGAAGGGAACCAGCTTTACAGTAACTGCAACTGTTGAGATCTCCGACATGAAATCTGGAACTGCTTACGTCATCTTGAAGACGAGAGCTCCGGATGGAAGCAGAGCGTACTACGCAAACTCTGCCTGGCCAGAAGATCAGGGAGGAGTTCCTCCACATAGGCAATGGATCGCTAGCGACATGCCAGTCTCACAGACATACACTTGGACCGTTACTGCAGATCAAGCCGGGGATTACGTCTCCTCCATCACTATAGTGATAGACGGGGACGCACCAGGAGGTCACCTAGAGGACAGCAAGTCAGCTACCTTCACCGCCACTAGCGGGGACGGCGGGGGTAACGGAGGCGATAAAGGCGGAGGAGGTAATGCCTGGATAGACGTTACCGTCTCCCCCTCCTCAGTCCAGCAGGGGAGCAGCATTACCATAACAGTTGAAGCTGGAGGCTATATGTCACCCAACCCTCAGATAGTGACATCCGTTTATCCTCCGGACTCGAACTTCCCAGTTAAGACCTTCTACGGGGAGGGAACCTTCACCTACAACTTACCTCCAGACGCTCAAACCTGGACTTGGACGCTCGAGGGAGTGATAAAGGACGATTCTGGCAACCCATATGCTAGAGATAAAGCTAGCTTCAGCGTTACGAGTTCATGTGGAGGGAGCGACGGAGAATC
>JAVCBX010000092.1:0-3648 GCA_037917635.1 Thermoproteota archaeon
TCTATTAAGTGGTAAGAGAACTATTTCTCCAGGATGGATGAAGATCTATGGACCTTATTTGAAAATTGAGGAAAATATTGGGTAATCCCACCCCTTCTTACCATCGTTTGCCTCCAAAACAAATAGATGCCCCACAGCCGGAGCGCATATGTGCTTCTTACCATTCACCTCAAATTCATAAGAAGTTACACCATTCCTGTTAATTAGCTTGGGTTTGGAATCAGCTAAGGCTTCTGCAATTCTCCTAGCTGCATCTGGTTTCTCAGCAATGATGAGCACATAACCCTTAGATTTCTCCGGAGTACCCATCCTAATCTACCTGTAGAAATCCTTAATAGCACTTTCCATATGCTTTGCCCTCAGGGTTTTGACTTTTTCGTCTTTGGCCTTAAGACAAGCTAGGAAGGTTATCTCGAGACCTATTTCCTCTAAAGCATCTATCAGAACCTCCTTGGCTTCCTCACTAACTTTAATACCCATTTCCTTTGCGAGGTCCGATACGAATTTAATAGGAATTATCATTTTGTGATCACCAACGGATTCTTCAATACAATTACGGTGTGCTCAGCTTGGACTATCACTCTCCTAGAATCTTCCTTAAGTACTGGATAATTTTTAAGGATTCCCCCATCCACTAAGGTCGAGAGAGCGAAATTCACATCTCCAAATCTCTTGAAGATCCATCTCCTAGCGAATGGGAGCTTCTTGAATTCTTGATTAATGAATTTCAAGATTTCCCTAGAGGAACTTTCTCTAACTGGTCTTTCCTCAATCAGGCTAAAAATTTCAGATTCTTTGGTCTCTATTACTCTTCCAGCCCCAATAGTCAAGAATGGTTCAATAGCAATTACCTCCCCTTCCTCAATTCTTTTAGAGCTCTTACTATCGTAATTCGGAATGCTCTTTCCAGAGTGCAAATTAAATCTCTCTATACTATGGCCACCTAGGTTTACTACTGGGGTAAAGCCTTTTTCCTTAGCTACTTCTTCGATTTTCCTCCCTATTTCACTTACAGTTATCCCCGGCCTCACGATCTCCAGAGCTTCGGCTAGGGCTTCTTCACAAGCTCTTATTAAATCGGTGTAATTCGAGGAACCAATCTCTATGGTGTAGGCTGTGTCTGCTATGTAACCATCTACATGAACTCCTATATCAACCTTTACTACATCACCACGTTTCAAAACCCTTTCATCATTCGGCTTTGCGGTATCATGAGCAGCAACTTCGTTTACTGATAGATTAACTGGAAATGCCGGCTTTCCTCCAAGCTCCAAGATCTTATTTTCTAACTTTTCGCATATATCTAAAAAATTGCTTCCTTCCTTCACAATTCGCTTTGAAAACTTCACAACTTCCTTTGCTATTTTTCCAGCTTTTAAGTAGAGCTCAACTTCTTCTCGCATAGGAAAGAAGCACAAACTCTAACTATTTAAAATTTCTTAACTACTTCCCTCAATTCGTTGAAATCTTTGATAACGAAGAGCGTAAGCTTCAGTAACTCCTCTCTTGAAAAAGTCCCAGACCTCAAAATAGTTAGAATACCATTCTTGCTTCCAACTTCATAATCATAAGGGGTATCTCCAACGAAAATTAATTCCTCCCTCTTAAGATCGAATACATCTTCTATAAACTTAAAGTGCTTCTCCTTCTCAAAACCACTCTCCAGACCAAGCGCAGCCTTGAAGTATTTCCTAACTTTGTTTAATCCGAGAATTTTATCTAACCTCCTTTGGGGAGTTGAAGTGGAGACAAATAGGAAGAAATCTTCAGATAACAGAGGTAGGTTTTTCAAAACATCTGGAAAAAATTCAAATTTCCTTAAATTCCTATCGACCATGGCTTGATACTTTTCATTTAATTCTCTTGCCCTATCCTCCTCTAACTCGGTTTGAAAGACATCGAAATGTATCCTCCTCAGCTGTCTAAAGAAGGGCATACCACTAGTTTCCTTATACATTCTTTCCCCTATCTCTTCAGGTATTCCTAACTCCTCCTTCATCAACTTTCCAGCAAGTTTAGAGAGAATAGGAATGCTATTCAGAAGCGTTCCATCCAAATCAAATACTATTGCCCTCAACATTTCGGAAATACTTACCAAGCTTTTCCTGTCCCTTACCAAAAATTTCCTCCTTCCCAAATCCGAGAACTTCTAAAATCCTCTGAACCGCCGGAAGTAATTGGTGGTTTATGTAGTACTCAGGATCATATTTCAAACCTTTCTCTTTTACTTCTTGGTATGAATAGGACTTCTCGGAAATTTTTCCAGGAGCTTCCACGACTACCCACTTAACTATGCTACCAGGCTCAACCCAATATCCTTTATCCCTCGCCCTCTTAGCGGCCATGACGTGAGGCTCTAGTCCTTCATATTCCTCAAATTCCTTAGTCAGTTGGGTGTAAATCACCACTTCCTCCAATGGGATTTTATGTTCCTTTAGTTCCTTGATTCTCTTCTGTACTATAGAAAGGGCCTTCTTTGGATCCCTGTCCTTTAGTATAGCTTGGAGCACTTCGTGTTGAGTTTTCTTAGCTATGTTTGCCCAATCCCTTCGAACATATTCAAAACCCCTAATTATTATCCTACCCTCCTCATCTATCAATGCATACTTCTTCTTCGCCCCTCTCTCAACCTCACCTTTTTTTGATATCCATATACCAGCTGGAAAAAATCCTCTGAGCTCTAATTCCATAATTCCAGGCAATTTATCATTTACTCTCCTCCAAAATTCTAGTACTTCCTTCTTGCTTTTTCCCTTAAACGAGAGCATAATCGAATCAGTATCCCCGTAGATGACTTTAAATCCGGATTCCCAGACTTCATTCATAACTTCAGTTATGTACTTCCTACCAAAGGCTGTTATGCTTTCAGCGCATTCTAAACAGTACCACCTTGCCCTCGGAAATCCTAAGTAACCATAGGTAGCATTCGTTATGGTTTTCAAGGCATAATCCCTCGCTTCTAAGATTTTATAATCTGGATCGTCCTTACTTATGCTCTTTAACATTTCCTTAATCCTACCTCTCCTGAAAATAAGATCGTTGAGTATAGTTGGAACAAATCCTTTTCTTTTTTTACAAAACCAATATCTTACTCTTTTCCCATCACTCCTCAAAATTTCAGGAGTTTCTATACCCTCACCCTTACAACATCTACAATTTATAGTACTGGGACAAATGTTGTGAGTTACGATGATACTTGGGTACAGGGATTTGAAATCGAAGACAACGATATCTTCATAGAACCCAGGAGATGGTTGAAAAACAAATGCACCAAGATAGGTTTTTTCCCTTCTTTTCTGGATTTCCTCTTGCTTGGGCTTATTGGGGATCAATTCTCTAAAATTTTTAACCTCCTTCATTAGATAAGCTTCAGCTAACTGGCTGTAGCTCATCCTGCAAACATCGAACAACGGGAGATTTACAAGCTTCGAGAGCTCCACAAGTTGAGGGAGCAATTTCTCTGCTAATTTGCAAACCAATTGCGAATCCCTTAAACTATATTCCACAAGTATCTTAAGCTTCTCTCCCCCTTCCTCCCAGAACTTCCAAATCTCTTCCCAATCCATCTCTACTTTTCCTTCTCCCAGCAATTCCTGAGCAACTGAGGATAGATCGTAGATTTCTGTTTTGAGAGTAGGGGAAATTAGG
>JAVCBX010000108.1:0-3629 GCA_037917635.1 Thermoproteota archaeon
TCTTAAAGCTAATTCAGGGATGTTATGAGAGGATTGGTGGAAGAAAGGAACTTGAGCTCGAATTGTACCTCTTTGAAAGCTCAGATTTGGCTAGGGAATTCATGAAAAAGGAAAGACAAACCTTAGGAGTTGCTTCAGCCGAATTGAGTGAGGAATTCATTGCAACTCACGATGCATGGAGAGAAAAGCCCAGAATCATGCTTAGGATGGATTCTTTAATGAAGCTTCAGCCTAAAGCGAGGGATGGATGTATTAGACATGAAGTAGCTCATTCAGTCCTTCACGGCTCCCCTGAGTACTATAGGTTCCCCTTGTCCCCTTCACTCATCTCATTCGGTGCTGAATTTGGCCTTGAAAGGTGGTTCTTGATCAATGCATTGTATCTCATTTCAATTGCTGTCAAGGATTATGAGGCTACCAGGTTGTTGGTTGAAAACGGCTTCTTAGAGGATCAGGTTGCGTACATCTCATACCTTCTTGTTCCCTCCGAGAGCGACTTGAGGGCCTTTGAGATCCTTAAAAACTCAAAGCAAGGACTGGCATTGTATCTTCTCTCTTACTTAAAGCTAATGTGCTGCGCAGCTCCTCTCTTAATGGTAAAGGAATACAAAGATGAAATGCTGAGAAGGGTCGAACTCTGCACGGCTCACATTCCCCAAGAGCTTAGAGAAAGGTTGTACGAGGTAGGCATCAAGGCGCCCCTTCTCTTAGGCAGAGACACATTCTCAAACGTAAATTACATAACTGACTTGATAGTTAATCTCGTCCTGAGATACTTGTTTAGGCGAGAACCTTTGATTGAAGAGATGAGGCCTTAACTTCAGCAGGTCGAATGGATTATGGCCGCAACCTTTATCCCTGGATTTCAGCTCATTAAACATCTCTATGGCCTCTGAGGTGTTTAAGCCTTTATCCCCAATATCCTTTCATCAATCCTTTGAAATATCATATTATCAGCTTTTTACAAGCTCTCTGCTTCCTCACAAGCTAGGAAATGGGACTTGCATCTAACCGAAGGTCTCCTGCTCATCCGTATCCTCAAGTCAAAGTAAGGGAACGCAACTATAGACAGTTAGCCAAAAAATGAACGCCAAATCGACCCGGCCTGTTTATTACTATCCATAGGATCAGAGAAAGAACTAAGATGCAAAGAAGCCTTCTCTTGCATATCCATTTCAGTTCTGGCAGTTCCATAATCGGACTTAGATCTTTAATGTGGGTTTTGATTTTAAGTGTGGATTTTCTTGATTAAGAGGTGAGCCGATGTCAGTAGATAAGAGGGAGCTCTCAAAGGGAAGGTTGCAATATCACCTAAAGGTGAAGGAGGGAGATGTGGCGAAGTATGTCCTCCTGCCTGGAGATCCTGGCAGGGTATTTAAGATAGCGGAGTTCATGGATAATGCAAGGGAGATAGCAAGGAACAGGGAGTTCCTGACTTACATTGGTGAGTACAAGGGAATTCCCGTTTCGATAACCTCAACTGGTATAGGGTGCCCCTCAGCAGCAATAGCAGTTGAAGAGCTTGCAAACGTAGGTGCAAAGGTATTCATAAGGGTTGGAACATCAGCTGGCATTCAGCCAGAAGTGAGACCAGGGGACCTGGTCATACCGACGGGTGCCATGAGAAACGAGGGAACCTCTTATTACTATGTTCCGGATGGATTCCCAGCAGTTCCAAGCTTTAGAGTTCTAAAAGCCTTAATTAAAGCATCCGAAGAGCTTGGTTACAAGCACCATATCGGAATAATAAGCACTGACGATTCATTTTACGCTGAAACCCCTGAATTTCTCTCAGAGCTAAGGGATTACGGGATAGTTAGCTTGGACATGGAGAGCTCTGCTATATTCGTAGTTTCTCACCTTAGAGGATTGGAAGCCGGAACCGTGTTGGGAGTTGTTGCAAATCTGAGCACCAGAGAAGGAGTTTTTAAGGAAGATGATCCTAGAAGGCAATTGGCCGTTGAAAGGTCCATAAAAACGGCTTTGGAGGCAATAAGAATCCTAGAAGAAAAGGGTTAAATACCTTATTGGATTAAGCTGCACGATTTCATATGTTCCCCTTTTTCTAAGGCTTGGAACTTTTCTCTTGAGGTTTATCCTGGGCCTCATTATAAACTCCTTTGTACTTTGGATCTCTCAGATAGCTGTTCTTCCAAAGGAGAAGGAAAAGGGCTTCATCTCAGTCCTAGTTCTCGCATTCATAGGGGCTATGTTAACCTCGTTCTTTGCGTTAATTCCCCTTGGATGGTTAGTGGGCATTATAGTTTGGATTTGGTTGATAAAAAAGTGGTTTGAGACCGGTTGGTTTGAGGCAATTGCGATAGCGGTGCTCGCCTTCATAATCTTGGTAATTGCAATTCTGCTGTTGGGATAGATCGAATGTTGTTTGGGCTTTAAGTTAACACCGGATCCAAGTATTGCGAGGGAAATTCAATCCACTCCAAAGCTCTGCAAGGCTTAGATCAGACATCTATTTGTCAAAAGTTCATAAAACAACTAGGAATTCTTTATGTGTTTGTTTGATTTAGGTGAAGCTTTATGGAGAAGTTATCCAGAACGCCATCCATGAGAATTTTTTATTTAATTTGTATTGTTATTTGAAAAACGAGAAGTCACCGAAAAAGGAGGAACGATTGATGGGATTAGCTAAGTACTTCTCCATGTATACAAGTTTGAAAAGGGATGCTAAGCTTCTTCTAATTTCCTCCACGCTCTCAGGAGTCTCCTGGGGCCTTTATGAGGCCGTGTGGCAGCTTTTCTTAAAGCAGGCAGGATATGGAGGGACCATAATAGGTTATTACGCCTTCCTTCAGGGAATAGTAACTACAATCCTTATATTCCCATCTGGAATGTTAGCGGATAGAATCAGCAGGAAAAATCAGACGATAATAGCATCTTTAATAGGATCCCTCTCCACCTTATTGATAGTTCTCTCAACCTCACTTCAAGCTTTAACCATCTCTGCCTTATTGGGAGGAATATCTGGAGCTTTGCTTGCACCGGCATTTAACGCTCTTTTCGCTGAAACTGTTGAAGAAACTGGAATGGAGGCTGGATACGCTCTAAGTGCGTTTCTTGGAAGGATCGCAATGGCTGCTGGAAATATGCTTGCTTGGATACCAGAATTCATGGTTAAATGGACTTCCCTAAGCTACTTCTCAGCCTACAGGCTTTCATTGCTGTTCCCACTTTCCATGGGCTTCGTTTCACTTATCCCAGTGATCCTGATAAGGGAGAGGTTCAGACCATTTCCAAGGCCCATTTTGAGGTTTAAGGCAAAGTCCCTTGCGGCCAAGTTCTCCTTCGTCAGAGGCATAGTTGGTTTTGGTGCAGGTCTCACAATACCCCTGTTACCCTACTTCTTCAGCGTCAAGTTTGGAGTTGAATCTGGACCAATTGGAACGCTTTATGCTCTTTCAAGCATAATAGGAGCTCCAGCAGTTTTGATAAGTGCCCCTCTAGCCCAAAAAGTTGGGATAGTGAAGGGAATACTGATACCTTCTGGTATTTCAATACCCTTCCTGCTCCTCATACCCTTCTGCCCAAGCTTCTACGTAGCTGCGGGCATATACATTCCCAGGGCGATCCTAATGAACATGTCTCATCCCTTGCTATCTGCACTTCTTATG
>JAVCBX010000096.1:0-3624 GCA_037917635.1 Thermoproteota archaeon
ATTCTTATCAGGGATAGAGAGACGGATTACCTCAAACTTACTGCTGTTGGTTTCGTGATAAGTCTTATTGCCCTCTTTTTCCCTCTATTAAAAGTCCCTTTCCCGTTGCCAAACAGATTTTCTCCCTATTTCTCTCTATTTTCTGCCATAATTGGTGGTTATGTCATGCAGAGGATTTTATCCTTTAAGAGAATAACGGGCATCATTTTATCTCTCCTCCTCTCTGCACCTTCTTTCGCGATGAGAGAAGTTTTTGTGAATATCGCTCCGCATAACAGAATGTTGGAATCGGAAATCCCTCCTGACATGTTATGGTTAAGAGATAACGCCAAGAGAGGAGAAAGGCTTGCTACGGAGATGATAGAATGGATTTGGAGGCTTGACCTTTATACAGATGTGGGCTTAAGCGGAGGAAGTAGCCAGCTAGCAATGACAAATGGCTTTGCCTATACTTTCTGGTATTATCTTCTCTTTTTAGCTGATCCATCTTACTTGAGGTATTTTTCAAATCAGTATAACGTTAGATTCTTTTACAACCCTAGATTCGGAAAAGGTCTCAAGAAGGTCTCAGATTTCCTCTTTCTCTACGAAGTTGAAGACTTCAACTCCTCTTTAGTCGAGTTAGTTGGACCAGATACTGTAAAAGTTTTGGTTTTTGGTAGTTTTGCAGACTACCAGCGCATCTTTACGGCGATCTCTCCAACCGGAGCAGATGACATCCTGCTAGCTTATGGTGGGGAGTTCATGGATGTCCAATCCTCCGAAAACCTCTCCAAGTTTGATATTCTTTACCTTTTTGGAATTAGATACTTGAATGAGGACAATTACTACAGTAAGCTCAGGGAGTATGTGAGACATGGAGGATCTGTGATCCTTGACACGGGAGACCTGCTTCATGGAGGCGCCTCAACAGACCTAAAAGAACCCTTCCCAATAACTGACTGTTGGACAAGAAACAGCGAGTTTAACTTGAGTTTGGTAGGAGATTGGACATCAAAGCCCATTAACACGTCTTTGTTCACCAAAGGGGAGTATGGTGTGTCTTATACAATCAACGAAAGCTTGCGTGAAGGTGCCGTTCCTCTAATTTATGACGAAGACAAAGCCACGTTAGCTGCAATCATGGAATATGGTAAGGGAAAGGTTTTGTGGACGGGTTTGAATCTTCCTTATCATGCTGTATATCACTTGAACCATGAAGAGTCCTTTCTGCTCGAGGAAATGATTAGAGCCGTTTCAAACCCAAGTTCTAAGTCGAGAGCATCTTTAAACTTCGAATATCTTATGCCGGAGGAGTTAATAGTTCATGTAAACGAGGCAGAGCCAAATGATGCCATCTTTGTGAAGATAAGCTACTACAAAGGATGGTCTGCCTATCTTGGAGGTAAAAAGCTTGAGATATTCGAAGCAGGTCCAAGTATGATGTTGATCTTTCCAGAAACTTCCGGAAGCTTCGATGTTAAGGTTAAGTTTGAGAAGATGGATTATGTGGTTCTAAGCGAAGGATTCACAGTTGCAAGCATAATGATCTCCCTTCCAGCAGCTATCTACGTTGATTTTAGAAGGAGAAGGGTTAAGGGATGAGAATAGTCCACGTTACACCGTATTTTGTGCCTGAAGTGAGTGCTGGAGTTGAAATTCACGTTTACGAGCTTTGTCAACAGCTATTAAGGATGGGCCACGAAGCAGTGGTTTACACCTGCAGCAAAGTGCCTAGAGAAGTTAATGGGATTGAGGTCCACTCATTCCCATCTTTCAGGCCACTCCCTTCTATTCCAAACCCCTTTCCCCTCCCAAGCTTCTTCTACGAGTTAAGTAAAGAGCACGATGTAATCCACATACACGGTCAAGAGTATTTGACCTCTTTTCTGGCTGCTCTAGCATCAAGGAAGGGGAAAATTCCCTTCGTTTTAACGGCCCACAACGTTGGAAGGAGCTTTCAGGAGAGGTGGTACGTGAGGATTTTAAGGCCTTTTTTGTATAGAACCATCTTTGGCTATGTAATAAGGTCTGCAGACATTGCAATAGCTCCAACACAGGAAGCCTTCGAGATATTAAGCAATTTCCGCCAAGATGGGATAGTAACGATTCCTCACGGAATTAGATGCATTTCAACAGATGAAGAGCTGGGGGGAGATTACGTCCTCTATCTGGGGAGGCTTCTGCCAGTTAAGGGACCTGAGACCTTCATTAGGGCAATTCCTTTGGTCCTAAGCAAGCTTAGCGTGAGGTTCGTCGTTGCTGGAGGGGGGTCAGAGCTCAAATCCCTTAAGAAGCTGGCCAAGGATCTTGGAATCTCGGATTACGTCGAGTTTCTGGGCCCTGTTTCGAGGGAAAAGGCTTTAAACCTCATTAGGGAAGCTTCCCTCTTTGTAGCACCAGGTAATGCGGGTTATAGCTTGCTTGAGGCGGCTTGCATCGGAAAACCGATTGTAAGCGCAAACCAGAAGTGGAACGTCTCTTGCATAGGTGAAAACTCTGCACTTTACGTTGACACAGGAGATGTTAAAGGTTTCGCAGAAGCAATCATCAAGCTTCTTACCGACAAAGAGTTAGCTCAAAAGCTGGCTAGAAATGCCCAAAATTATGTGAAAGCCCTGAGGGATATAAAAAAGGTTGCAGAAAGATATGTATCGATCTACGAGTCCCTTGTAAGGAAATAATTCCTGATCATTAGGAGCTCCCTTTCAGCTATCAAGTCCCAGCTGTAGTTTTTCATTAACTCTATTCCTTTGTTTCCTAACTTCTTCCTCAATTCCTCGTCCTCGAGTAGTTTAAGGACCTTTTTTGAGAAGGCCCTTTTATCTCCTAAAGGGCACCAAACCACATTATTTCCCCAAATAGGTCTAATGTCTGAGAGATCGTAAGCAACTACAGGTATTCCAGATGCAAGCGCCTCTCCTATAACTATCCCCCAGTTCTCCTCATAGCTTGGAAGTATTAGCATCTTGCTTTGGGCTAGAAGCAGTACTTTTTGCTCAAAATCATAAACCGGCCCCCTAACTTCAATGTTATCCTGTAAGCCATGCTCTCTTATCAAATGATTCACTTTTCTTAGAACAGATCTTTGAGAAAAACCTACTAATAGGAGCCTTGCTCCCTTTTCCTTCTCAACAACTCCCTTCCAGATCTCAATTGCGTCAAATATGCCCTTAGTTGGATAAAATCTCTTCATATACATAGCATCATATCTCTTCTCAATATCTTTTGAGGCTATTTCCCTTATCTCATCGTAGTTCACCCCGCATTTAACCGCTCTAACTTCTCTAAACCCCATGCTTCTTAGCCTGTTTGCCATAACTACGGAGACTGCATACACCAGATCAGCTCCCTTTTTAACGTATCTCAAGCCTAACCTTTGATTGAGGTAAAAGGCAAGGCTTGAAGTCAATCCAGCTTCCTTCCTGATGATTGGAGCTATCCAGTGAACGACTGCAGCCCATAGATGAGAGTTCTTCCTCAGCTTAAATGCCGGAGCACAATCGTAGAGGTGCTCTGTCGTCGAGTAAAGGACTCCCTTAAACTCCTCAATTGGAAGCTTGAATCGAGATCTAAGAAATGTTTTTGCATAATCGGTAAGAGTCCCAGTTCCCTCTGAAATCACGTGAAAATCTGCTTTAAGAC
>JAVCBX010000051.1:0-3620 GCA_037917635.1 Thermoproteota archaeon
GTAAGCATCCTGATAAACCTCTTGGGATTCTTGATTATCTCCATCTTATCCTTTATAGTGGCTGAAGGAACTTTTAGAAGAGGATGGGACCCAGACAACTTCGTAATTCCTCTTGTTTCATCCTCGGCCGATCTTATTACGACCTTGCTTGCCTACCTTGCACTCACTATGTTTCTCTAACAAATTTATACTCGGTTAAGCTCTGAGGCTTATTACAATTTTGCACCTTTATTTGGAAGCCTAAGAAAACTAAAATTCTCAATTGAATGAAAAGGTTCTGCTTATGACTAATGAATTGTCAAGACCTTTATCGAACGCGTATCCCAAGAAAAGTTAAAAGTTGAAACTCTTCTTTTAAGACGTCATCATGAGGATCGTCATGTTAGGCCCCCCTGGCTCAGGGAAAGGCACACACGCTTTGATAATAGGAAGAAAACTCAAAATACCAGTTATAGCCTCAGGAGAGATCTTCAGAGAAATGATAAGAAAGGATGGGCCCTTGGTGGAGAGGATTAAGGGATATGTGCTGAGAGGTGAGCTAGTTCCAGACGAGATAGCAATTAGGATAGTCATGGAAAGACTTGAGATGCCAGATTGTGAGAAAGGATTCATCCTGGACGGCTTTCCTCGTAACTTGAGGCAGGCAGAAGCTCTCATTGAGTGGTTAAAAGCAAGGGGACATGAGCTGGATGTCGTCCTATATCTAAAGGTGAGCAGGAAGGAAATAATTAGGAGATTGTCCCTTCGCAGAATTTGCGAGAAATGCGGAGCAATTTATCATTTAGCATTTAATCCACCTAAGGTTGATGAAATATGTGATCTCTGCGGTGGAAAGCTTTATCAAAGGGAGGACGACAAAGAGGAAGTTCTTAAAAGGCGACTAGAGGTTTATTCAAAACAATCAGCCCCTTTAATTGAGTATTACAGGAAAAGAAATGTTCTAAGAGAAATAGATGGGATGGGAACCATAGAGGAGGTTAGTAAGAGGATAATGAAGGTTCTCTGCTCAATAAGGAAGTTGAAGGCAGAAGCCAAGCCAGAGGGTAGTTCTTTCGACGGATCTTCTTAACTTCACCTTAGAACTGCCTCTGGCTACTTTCCTGCAACTCTCATCCCTCTTACCCTGCAAGAAGGAGAAATAACAGGTCCTATTTGCCTTCTATCATCCCCTACTAGATCTATCTTCTTGAGGAAATCGATTAAGTTGATTCCAAAGCCTGTCTCCTTTAGGCTTTTCGTTACCTCCCCCTTCTCTATCAAAAAAGCTGTAGCCATAAGCCCGCTGAACTCCCCGTTTGCTAAGTCTGGAATGTCTCCAGTATTCTTTAACAAGATCCCCTTTCTAAGATCAAGAAGTTCATCGATTTTAGCCTCTAAATCCTTTGCTTCAAGAACCACATTGTGAGCATCTATAGATGGTAAGGAATCATAGTTCCTAGAGGCGTTTCCAGTGCTCACAATTCCCTCCTTGCCCGCTGTGTACGAGTTGTGAATGTAGCTCGTCAAAACACCGTTGAAAACCACGGGAGTTCTCCTAGTGCTCACTCCTTCACCATCAAAGCTTACGCTTGCATAAGCTCCAGGGATTGTGCCATCATCGTAAACGCTTATTTCTTCCCTCCCAATCTTCTCTCCGAGTTTTCCACAAAGAAAGGATCTCCCATACTGGATGTTTTCAGCATTGGCTGCTGAGGAAACCAGGAACCCTATAAACGGCGGCATTGCCATGGGATCCAAGACAACATCATAATTTCCAGTTTCAACCCTTATTGCTCCAAGCGATCTGATCGCGAGCTTTGCAGCGTTCCTTCCAACCCATTCTGGATCTATCTCTGAGAGGCTCCTTCCATGGTTAAATTCGTAGCCAGATCCCATCTCATCCCCATCCTTCGCAGAGATGTAAGCGTAAATGTAGATTTGAGTTAGATCCTCTGCTCTCTCTATCCCTAGAGAGTTTAACACGGCCATCGTTCCAGATACCGAATAAAGGGCTCCTCTAATGGAATAGATTCTTTTATCAATCCTAGAGGCTTCAACCATTTCTTTTACAAGTTCTGAAGCATCTTCAACCTCAAGCCCAGCTATCTTGCTATCGAAGAGTCCTTCAACCTTTCGAGGAGCTGTGGGCTCAGGGAACGAATTAAAGTCCTCATCTGGAGGGGATGCTTGGGCGTTTTCAACAGCTTTTCTTGCAACGGCTTCAGCTTCTCCAAATTCGGTTGAGTAGGAGAAGCCCACTCTCTTTCCCAGAGCTACTCTAACTCCTATTCCCCTCTCAACTATGCTCTGGGCTTCCTTGATCTCTCCCTTCTCCAAAGTTATGGAGAGCAACTTTCCTTGATATAGAAAGGCTTCAGCTTGATCTGCTCTTTCAGATAAAGCTTTTTTAACAGCCAAATCTCCAAAAGCTAGGAGCTCCCCCTTCATCTTAATCCACCAAACGTGATCTCCTTCACCCTTACGTGAGGGGAGCCTGACGTGATTGGAATGAGCTGTCCTTCCTTTCCACAGTGACCAATCCTCATTTCAAGGTCGTTAGCGACCGCATCTATGTTGTGAAGGACTTCAAGCGTCATTCCTGCTATTGCCACACCCCTAAGCCTTTCAACAAGCTCGCCCTTTCTTATCATCCAGCCTTCCTCGGCTTTGAACATAAACTGACCCTTTGAGGGCTCGGTATAACCATAAAGCCCTCCTTTTGCGTAAATTCCTTCATCTATATCCTCTATGAGCTCTTCGAACTCCCAATCCCCGTTTGAGATGAAAGTATTGCTCATTCTAACCAAAGGTGGATTACTGTAGCTCATTGACCTTCCGTTTCCGGTGCACTCCTGCTTCATCCTCGAAGAAGTCTCTATAGAGTGCATGAACCCAACGAGAATTCCCTCTTTTATCAAGTACTTCCTCCTTGAAGGGGTTCCTTCATCATCAAAAGGATAGCTCCCATAAAGTCCATTAATGGTCGGATCATCTATCACGTTAACAAGTTCTGAGCCCACTTTTTTACCGATCATCCCTTCAAGCACGCTCATCTTAGCCAAGACAGAATCGGCCTCGGTTGCGTGGCCAAACGCCTCATGTATAAATATGCCAGCTAACTTTTGGTCTAAAACAGCTTTAAATTTGCCAGCAGGAGCTGATTTAGCTTCTAAAAGCTCAATAGCCCTTTTTGCAGCCTTTTCTCCCATTATGGATGCTTTATCACTTCTTAAGATCTCAAATCCAGCCGTTCCGCCCAAACTCTCAAAAGCCCTCTCCTTGATCCCTGCTTCGCTAGCGAAAACGAAGACATAAGCGTTCACTCTTGATATTTCCTGTTCCACCCTAGTACCAAAGCTGTTCAGGATACTTTCCAGCATAAAGACGTCATTGTAACGAACCGTTACGTTCTTTATCCTTTCATCGATCCTGGCCGATCTTTCAAGCTCGAATGCTTTTCTTAACTTCTCTTCGATCGAAATCTCCGGAGGAGGCTCCTCTATGTGGGAAAACCCCTTTCCTTCATAGCTTTTCCCCTCAAGCTCAAACACCTCTCCTTTAAATGTAGCTGAAAGCTTTGCAAGCCTCACGCTTTCTTCAACCGCTTTTCTCAAAGACCCTGATTCCGAGCTGTGAGTTAC
>JAVCBX010000152.1:0-3581 GCA_037917635.1 Thermoproteota archaeon
ACTGCTCTTGACGCTGTCAGTGAGGGAAGGCCTTTGTTTGGGGAGGAATTCTTCTCTATGCTGAGGAAAAAGTTCGAGGAGATGAAGAAAAGGGGTCTTAGAAGGACCAAGGTCTCTTGGGTGCTTCCCAAAGACGTCGACCATGGTAAGTTGAGGAGATTTACCTGTTAACAGATTCTTCAGTAAGAAGTTAGTCCCACTATCACTCTTAAGAACTTCATGATTCTTCACTTCGGAAGAAATCTGGGAGGGAACTAAAGGGGAAAAGCATCAACTCTTTAACTCATAGCTGGAAGTTAGGCTAGGTTAAGGCTTAATTTATAATCTAGAGTTCCTAATCTTGGGATGAATTTTGGTTCTTGAAAGTGAGAACTTGGTTCAATTCCTAAAAAGGCAGGTTAATTTGGAGAATTTGATTGTAGAGGAGGGAAGGAGAAGCGTTGAAGGGTTGATAATGCCTTAGTGAAGGAGCTGATCAGGGGATTGCTCTGGATTCGATGAAGCACGCAAACATCCTTCAGGCCCTAATAGTTCTTGTCTCTGGAGCAAAACCCTTCTTAACGGAGGATGAAAGGAACAGAATTGGAGATCAGATAAAGAGACACATAGAACTTGAGGAAAAGGCAATCAAAACCTATTCATCCCTGCTAAAAGAGCTTGAGGATGAAAGAATGAGACTTTTGGTCAGCTACGTGCTTGAGGATGAAAAGAGGCATCACGAACTCCTCCTTAGAATAAATAAGATGGTAGTCGAAGCAGAAACCTTGAAGGAGGAAGATATATGGGACATGATCTGGAAATACTCCGTTTTTCACGGAACTCCTGGAGGCTAGTTATTAAGAAATGAGCAGAGCGTTATACGCCAAAAGAGCGCGATGAGGGAATCGTAACCCCTTCACCCCTCTCTTCTAGCTTGCTGAAACTCAACTGATAGCTTTCAAAATGAGCGATCGTAACGAGCGCTAGGTTTTCTCCATCCTTCTCCAAGCATGGCTTGGAGAAGCCGAAGCCTTTGCTGGGAAGAGCTTTGGCTTCATCCTAACTATTACTGGGAAGGGAATCTCGGAGGCCAATCCCCAGATCATAGCCTCGTGGTTTCCAAGCGAAGGCAGATAATTCTTTATCTCCCCTCCTCCTTCGGTATAGGCCACTATCGCCTCTTGATCATTCTGGTTTTTGAGTCTAAAACAAACAACAGTGTTGCACTGTGAAATAACCGCTTTGGAGACGTAAGCGGGCCTCTGCGTTACTACAACAAACCCTACGTTATACCCCCCTGCCTGGCTTATCGCCTCAACTAGAGTTGAGTAAACCCCCGAATCAAAGGGATTTCCAACCAAAGGAGCACTTCTTTCGGGGATGAAATACTGAGCTTCCTCGAGGATAACTATCAAGGCGAAATCTCCCTCTTCTCTCCTTGATATTGCATGTCCAAGGATCCTCTTTGTCACCTCTCTAACTGCTAAGAACTGATCCTCATAGTCCGCGTCTACGCTAAAGTCGAGTATCATGACGGGAAAGCTCTTAATGGCCTCAATAACATCTTTTCCCATTCCCCTTGGTTTTAAGAACTTTCCAAAGCGCTTTAGCTTAATCTGAAGTTGAGCTATAAGCTTCTTCCTATCCCTAACATCCATGGCTACGGCTAGGTGCCTTGCCCTATTAAGCAACTTCTCCGGGTTTATATCTCCTTCTTCAAGCACCTCCTCAGCTGCAAGCTCAACTAGGTTTCTAAGGGCTCCTCTCTCTATTCCAAGTCTTCTACAGACGTCTCTTGGAGTCATGGCTCCCTTCTTCGGCAGGAAAGTTCTATAATCGAATATGGCTCCTCCTATCTTTGCAAGGACAGAGTACTCCCCTCTTTTGTCGAAAACTAAAAATCTTGGCCTTGGCTTCAGTACTTGAGACCTTTCTATTAGATTGAGGACAAAGGTAGAGTTGTGAACAAAGAAACCATTGGCAATGAAGTTCTCAGAACCGTCAACAGATAGGTCGTAGACCGGCTTGGTGTAAGAACCAAGCTTCTTGACCCTGACAATTTTATCGAAGAATAGAGAGGAAGATGTAAGAAGCTTTACTGCCTGCCCTCCTCCTAGGAACTTTAACACAGTAATAACATCATCTGGATTTGTTGGTTCATCGTTTTCAATTCTCCTCAGAGAATCTGGACTTATTCCTACCTTTGCGGCGAACTCATACCTCCACATCCCTCTCTTTATTCTTTCTCTCTTTATTACATCTCCTAGCCCAGGAAGGCTTTGAAAAGTCCTCGCTCCATTACTTGCCGTTCTTCTAAGTGCTTTTTGGACTTTCTCCTCCTCAAAAAGGATCCAAGAAGGCCCCACGGCCTCTGGCTTCAGGCCGAGGAGTGAGAGAGAGCAGGCAAGCTTCGTGACTTCCGAGGGACTGGAAAATATTACCCTGCTCCCATCGTAAGACCTATAACTCGTTCTTCTCAAGAACTCTTTCAAAGCCTTTCTTTCCTCTTTTACAGGAAAGGTCATAAGGCAGGAAATTCCATCATTTGCAATGGTAGAAATCTCCTTATCTCTAAGCAAGAGGTAGTCTCCAAAAATCCTTGCCTTAACCCATCTTTTTCTCGCGACCTCTATTAATTTCTCATCCGGTCTATGGATTAGAACCTCCTCCCCTATGACGGATCCGTCAGCTATTACGGCTGCTGCGAGCTCAGGGGAGATTTCGTCGCCCCTTCTAATGGGCGGGGGAGTCTCAAGAGGAGAGATCAGCCAAAACGGGCCTCTCTTAATCAGGTTTCTCGGTTGAGCTTCCCTTAACTTTAGACCGTCGAACACGAGAAGCGAGTGATCGGAAGTAACTAATAGCCTCCTTCCGCTCTCGCCCACTATCTCGTAAACACAGCTTCTCGTCCTGTGCCTATGAACTGCAGCAACCCTCGACCAAGTGGGCTTAAAGCTCCTTCTGTCAAGGCAAAGGGCGTAGTATCTTCCTCCAAGCCTTCTCGTCTCATCACCAGCTTCAAGCAACCTGTCCACAAAGTCTCTAATTGGCTCGACTATTATTCTCTTATCTGTAACATCATAAACAGCCGTAATCGAATCTCCTGAAACGCTCTTTCCAGATCTTGTCATCCCAGCTACGAAGACATGTCCCCTTGCTATAGAATCAAGATCCATGTAAAATTCGATCCCAGAATTAGCAAGCTTTCCTATGGAAACCCTATAGCCAGAGGATGGAGGTGAAAAGAATTCTCTGAGCTCTGCCTCTCCTGGTCTGAAAACAGGTTCAGCAGTTGAAGGAGGGGCCTCAAGCCCTTTTATTCTTCCATCTATGGGATCCCTATATCCCAAAACCTCTGCACTAGCGACTAAATACTCAAGCTCTCCTTGAAAAACTGGAACTAAACCAGCAGAGCTTGCTATAACTCCAGTCCTCCCTAAATCCATCTCCTCATTCATCGAAGATATTTCGAAAACCCGTATGAGTACTATCGGACCACCCTTTCCCCAGAAAGGATGCTTGACAGCATAAAATTGACCTAGCTCTACTCTTTCACCTCTTTTTATTACGAAATTTATTTTTCTGTATTAGATACCGTTGTT
>JAVCBX010000178.1:0-3565 GCA_037917635.1 Thermoproteota archaeon
CCAAACCACCCGAACTTTTCCCTACTTATCCTTATAGCTTTCTCCTCCGGTAAAGGTAAGAAAGGCAATATCCTCATTTTCCCAAGATCTCTTTTGGTTCTAAATCCTTCCTAACAATTTCCAGTAGCTTATCTCTGTTCCTGTAGTAGTAAGCAATTATCCTCGCGAAGTCGTTTATCCCAGAGATGGTATGCTTAAGACAATACTCCAAAATCTCTTGCTTCTCCTTCAGGTCTTTTCTCATCTCATCATCGCTCATTCCAGTATGTAGCTTTATTTCCTCTCTCAACCTCCTCATTGGAGTTATCTGGATTTGAGTATCTACTTTTGGATCCCATTTATAGATCGTGCTCAATTCTATTGTAGGATTTTCTATGGTTCCTCCTGGTATAACTTCAACGAACTCCAAAACTCTCCTTATCTCCTTCCTCCTGTCCCTATACATTACCAAAATTGCTTGAAGGGCCTCCATCATGGTTGTAGATAAATTGAATGGAGGGTTCATCAATCTCCTTTGAACTTGTAGAGCTGTATCAGCATGAATTGTAGCATAGCAAGGGTGGCCAACGTGGATTGCTTCGAACATCACTTCAACTTCCTCTGGCCTCCTGACCTCACCGACGATTATCCTGTCTGGCCTCATTCTCAAAGCATTTACTAGTAGATCGTGCATGCTTATTCCTCCCTTTCCCTCGGGATTTGGAGATCTAGTTACCAAGGCTACCCATTGGAAGAACTTGGGAAGGGCTATCTCCCTCGTTTCCTCTATACTTATTATCCTTTCATTTGGGGGAACGAAGAGCATTAGTGTATTCAACATGCTTGTTTTCCCAGTTGCAGTACCTCCGGTAACGAGTAAGCTAGCCCCGTACTGGATTGCTTGCCAGATTAGAGCTGCCAACTCACTTGATAAGGTATTGAACTTCGGGGAAATGAAATTGATTATAGTCCAAGGTCTCCTCCTGAATTTCCTTATGCTCATCGTGTTTCCGAAAACGGATATCGGGTATAGTGTTGCGTTTACCCTATCTCCGCTCAACATTTGAGCATCAAGAAGGGGATTTAAGAGGGTTATTTCCCTCAGGACTTCCCTTGCTATCGAAGCAGCATAGTTCCGAGTTTTCTCCTCAGAGCCCAATCTAATATTAGATTTCAACCATCCATAACTTCTGTGAAAAACCCATACAGGCTCGGATGCTGAGTTTATTGTAATATCCTCAAGGTTGTCGTCGGCAAGCATTATCTCTATTTCGCCAAGACCAATCATCTGATGAGCTATCATCCCTGCAAGTGCTTTCTTCTTGAGCTCTGGCATATCCTTGAATTTTTCCCCTATTATCTTTAGTGCATTCTCTATTACCCTCTGCTTTAATTCCGCCTTCCTCCTCGGATCTAGAATTTCTCCAGTATATACTTTTATCCCAGAGATTAATTTTTCCCTTATCTCGTTTATAATTTCTTCACTAACCTCCGGGAATTTAGGCAAGGTTACATGATATTCATCAACGAAGTCTTCAGTATTTCTAATTATCTTTACATTTGCCTCGACGAAATCCACAGTCACTTTGTATTCTTCTAAAACTTGCTTCACTTTTAGGATGAAGATTTCTTAGGTTATAAGCTTTCCTCCAGAATTTCATTTAACCATTCTTGAATAATCACGCTTCCCTAGGGGAAAGTTATTAAGCCCCTCCTCCTTATTTCTAAAAAGAATGAAGGCTCAGATTTCACTCGAATACTTGCTGATTATCAGCATATCTCTACTGGCTTTCCTCGCTTTCTTTTACTTTTACTACACCCAAATCCTCTTTGGCGAAGATACTTTAAGAGTTAGCTTGGTTCAAGGTTCCCTGAGGAAGATCGTTGAAGCTGCTACCGAAGTGAGGGAAAGAAACTATCCCTCAATAGAAGTCCTAACCGTTGAGCTTCCCACTGGGGTAGAGGGTGCTGAAGTTATGGGAAGTAGATTAACTTACAAAGTAAGGTTGAGAGGCGGGATCACTTACGTAAATGAAAAAACATCCTTCCCAGTTTCCGGAAACCTTCCTCTTGAAGCTGGGAAAAATTTCGTAACCGTAAAGTTGAGGGAGGACAAAAGTATAGAAATAATTCCTGGGTTGCCAATGCCCTTGTTGCTCTTGCCTTACTCCCATAAAGGAATTTTGGAGAGGGGGAAAACCTATGTCCTTAATTTCACTTTAAAGAACATGTTAACTGAAAGGCTATCGAATATTTCCCTCGAGCTAAGTGGAGATCTGAAGGGCTTCTCCTGTGTAAATGAGGTGTTTATAGAAACCGATTCTTCAGATGGGATTTTTACTAATGTGCCCCCTCATTTTGGTAATATAAAATACAACTTTACGGAACTTGATGGAAAGGATCTTTACTTCGTGGAATTAGATTCGGATGGCGATGATAAGTATGATGTAGTCCTCGCTGACAACGATACCGATCTCTCAAATTCAAACCTCCTCACGACCGGAGAAGAGCTTACAGTAAACAACACTTACTATTTATCTGAGATCGACCCAGCAGGTGAATATCTGAAACTCTGCCTCAAAGAACTATCTTCCTTACTTCCTCTCTCAGAATTTAATTTCTCCCTTTATCTCCACCCCCCACCCTCTTTGGAATTTGGGAATTACGTTGGTGCTCTTTCAGCTCAGTGTGAAAATCTATCCTCAAAATCTTTACTCAGCTTTATAGCACCGCGTCCCTCAATGAGTATAGAAATCTCAACATTTTGCGATGAGAATCTCAGCATACCTTGCTCCGTTTTTAACCCATTAGATGAAGTATATTTCAAGGTTAAAGTTCTCGGAAATAACAAACCTCTGCCAGCAGTTATAGATGTTCTCCTCCTAGATAACAACTTTACTATTATAAACTTCACGAGAAATGTCGTTACCTACAGCGGAGAGTATAATGGAAGTTTCAAAATCCCTATGGTTTATGAGAACGGTTATTGGAGCATCGAGGTTTTGGATGTTGGGAGCGGGTTCATGAACCAATCTTCCTTTTACATCGATGCTTTGCTCGACACCATAATCATCTCTGCCTATAAAGATGAGAACTATACCCTCTTATGCGATATTTTCCAGCCAAACGATACAGTTTACTATAAAATAGAGATAAAGAACTCCTATGGTGCCTACTTGAGCAGAGTTATCAATTTCTCTGTCCTAGATCCCTCGATGAATCTCCAGGCAGGTAGTTTTCAAGACCAACTCATATCAACACCTTATTATGGAAGCTTCGACCTACCAGAGAATGCTGAAGAAGGAGATTGGACTCTCAAGGTATCTTATAAATTCGTATCAAAAAATATAACTATTAGGGTCTCTGAAGCAACGACAACCCCAGGAAGCATTTATTGGGATACTTTGCTCTACCCGTTCTCCGTGAAATATGGTTTTCTATTCATCCCTGGACTAAATTGCCCCCACGACAGCATTTTAAGGGCTACTCTGAAAATTGTGGATCAAGACGGTAAGGGAGTTGAAGGTGTGTTCCAAGTTGGATCTACGGATGCTTGTATTCAAATTAAGGATGAAGATGGCAACAC
>JAVCBX010000193.1:0-3561 GCA_037917635.1 Thermoproteota archaeon
GATTTCTAGAAATCTTAGTTCACCGGGAGAGAGATTGAGTTCTTCTGGGATTAAACAATATAAAAAACCTGAAATTCCTTTGAGTATCCAAACCTCCCCTCCAGGCAGTTTATAGGAATGAATTAACTTTCCCTTCAACTCATTAGGTTCCTCGATTGAATACCTCAGAAATATCGGAACAAGCTTACTCCTCATTCTAGCTAAACCACGTTCCCCAAGCTCGTGACTACTTATCCCTGGGAATGCGAGCTTAACTTTCTTCTCCACACTTTTAATCTTCCCAGAACAATACTTACACTTCCCTATTTCCCCTAAGAGTCTTAGAATGAATGGGGGATCTTCAAGTTCTTTCCTTAACGATTTTACTTTCCCCCTGCACTTTTCACAGAACTTTTTTGGATTTAATCTCTCAATTGCCTTCAAGTAATTTTTCAACCTCCATACTTCCCTTTTACCCAAAACTCTTTTGAAGCTCTCCCTGACAAAAACTACTTCCTCAACGTTTTCCTTCAACAGCAAAGTGGATAAGAAGGAAAAGCAATTTTTATTGGAAATAGTTGAATTGTTCTTGCAACCAGAGCAATCTACCCACAAAACTTTCCCTCCTTCCCCCTCTTTTATGAAAAAATTACATCCATATTTCGATAGCATTTTTCAACTTCCTTAAGCTAGGGAAGCGTATGAGAAATAAAGGTTACTTCCTCTCCCTCGTAGTTTTTCCGATACTCCTCTTATTAATCCTGATTTTTTCCGCCAAGCTCCTAGGAGCTAAAGCTACCCTAACGGAGGGTTTGAAGAACGAGTTAACAATCCTAAACGAGAGCTTTCAAGGGGAGAAAAAGTCATTGAATAACACAACTTATTGGGAAGTTCTTGAGAAATTTGGAAAAGCTGGTAAATGACAAATTTAATAAGAAATCGCTCCCCTTACTGAATTATGGGTATTATTTCGAAGATCTTGGGTATCGAGGACCTTAAGAAAAGGACTTCTGGGGTTGAGAGGAGCATCGGTAGTCTTTGGGAATGGATAAACTATCTCAATTTTAGGCTCGGCCAGTTAGATAAGAAAGTAGAAGAAATTGAAAGGAGGATTAGCGATATCGAGACCTTAGCTAAAGAGGAATTTGAAAGAGAGGAAATTGAGAGGATTGCGAAAGTGGAAGATAGATTCATCTTCCAGATCCTTCACAATCTCGCTGCCTTTTCCGAAGATACGGCTATCGAAACTACAAGGATCTACGAAAACATTCCTTTCCTAATAACTCTTAGAGGGTTGCGAAAGAAGCTTGAACAACTGGAGAGAGAAGGAGTTTTGAGAAGTTTCAAGAGAGGCAATAAAAGGTTTTGGTATATTAGAGAGGGTAAGATAGATGAAGTTAAGGAAGTGCTAGCTAAGGAGAAAGAGGAAACCGAGGAAGAATCTTCATAAGTCCCTTACTTCCCTAGGATGAAATCCCGCATTCACTAAAATTTCAACTATCTCCTCTTCCTTCATTCCCCTCCTTTTCAGGAGTTTGAGCAGATTTCGTAAAATTGGTTTCAACTCTCTCTTCTTCCTTTGCTTTAGGGTAAGGGAGAGTAATCCAAAGAGGGTTGAAATTGTTCTGGAAGCCATCGAAGCGTAAAAGCCTACGAGGAAGATAACAATAATGCTCAGGTAAAGAGGAAAATAAGGAAGGTTGTTGAAAAGCAATAAGATTAAGGAAACGAAGATAACCACCTCTAGGACATAGAGGGTTTTCACTCTAGGGAAGCCTAGGACTCTCAGCGTTAATGCTTCTCCTAGAATAGAACCGAATACTAACGCTAAGGCTTGAGCCATCTGGACTATCATACTCTCCTGAGCTCAAGCCCAAATTCATTTAAGAATTTTATCACTTTTTCCCTGGAATCCTTTCTTAACCCCTTCCAATCAATTAGAGCTATTTCGGGCTTTGGTATCGTTTTTTCTAACATCTGTTTGAAAGTCTCGAGGTCAAGATCATCTATTGCATACTTTGAGCATATGTGACCTATTGCATAATTCGTTTCTAAGGAGAGCTTAGTGAATTTGGGAGCATAGTGAGGGCCACCGAAGCCTATCGCACTCACGAAATCTCTTGTCTCTACTTCCTCTAAATTCATAATTACCCTTGCCAAAACTTCTGAAGCTCTTGGGTCTGTCCACTCTTTTTCAGAGGAGCCGATCTCTATGAAAAAAGAAGGAACTTCGTAGCTAGTTGGGCCGTGGTGAGTTACTTCCTGAGAAACTTGATAACCAAGTCTTACTTCCTTAGAAAACTTTTCCAGAAGCTTCAGAGCCTTTTTTATGTAATAGGAATTTGTCAAAGATAATTCCCTTTTCTTGCCTCCGTGGCTATTATCATCGGAGAAATTTCCAGTTGGATGAGCAGTTAAGCATGGTATAGCTTGAGGAGAGCTATGCCTAGATGCGAATATGTAGAGATCTGCCTCGATGTTCACGTGATCGGTGAAAATTATGTCTCGATTCGAAGTTACGAGCCAGTACTCATCTTTTATGAAAATAGGATTTCCATCGAACTTGAGCTTGCTTTGAGTAAATCCGAACTTCCGAACAAGCACATTTTTGATATTGATCCCAGCCTTATCCAGAGATGAGACAATTATCAACTTCTTCATAGATAGCCCCGGGCGGATTCGAACCGCCGTCTCCGGGTCCAGAGCCCGGCATCCTTGACCACTAGACGACGGGGCTTCGCAAGTAATATTAACTTCCCTTTCTTCCTATTTAAAATGATTGCTGAACTCTTAGAATCGATCGTTGGAAGTTTCGGCTATATTGGAATGTTTTTCGTTTCCTTCATTGGCGCTCTTTCAATCTTTTTCCCTATTCCCTACACAGTCCTCATCTTAATATTTGCAAACAGAATGGATCCAATCTTACTCTCAATTTCCTCAGGTTTGGGTGCTGGCTTAGGTGAAGTTTCGGGCTACCTACTAGGTAGGGTAGGGAGAAAGGCTCTCAGTCAGGAGAGGAGAAAGAGAATTGAAGCACTAAGAATGCTACTCAGCGAATATGGGTTAATTGTCATTTTCCTCTTTGCCCTCACACCATTCCCGGATGACTTAATTTTCATACCGCTTGGACTAATGGAATACCCACTCCTACCTTCTCTAGTAGCCTGCATTTCCGGAAAAATTTTAATGAGTTACCTTATAGCAAGCTTCGGCAAATTTTATGCGAATTTCCTTAGATTGGAAGAGAACTGGTTAGCTACCGTAGTATCGGTTGTTGTTTTATTAGCGTTGATAGCCTTTATGTTCAAAATTGATTGGGAAAAGTTCCTAGATAGATTACCCAGAAAAAGCAAATCTGGTTAATCTGATAGGCCCTTCTTAAATTTCCTATAGGTGCTGTAATCTACGTATTCCAAAAACGGGCTAGTGATAGTATGCTCTACTGTAAATTTTTGATTCTTCCTCTTCTCTAAAATTTGCTTGGTAGTTAGGAAAGAATATGCATCACTACCTGCACCAGATCCGTAGCTCACTAGTAAAATCCTCTCATCGGGCTTAGCTTTATCTAAGACAGCCGCCAGC
>JAVCBX010000111.1:0-12561 GCA_037917635.1 Thermoproteota archaeon
GACATCTGCCCCAGACATGCATGCCGTGAACACTCCAGTCCCCCTGTTTCATCCTCCATACCTTGCGTAAGGAAGAAGCCGTAAGTGCAAAGATGAAGCAATATCATAAAGGATTGTCCTTCCTTAAGCATGCCTAAGGATGAGGGGTCTCAGCCCTTCTACTAAAGAAGTTTGTGGAGAGAAGGTTCCAATGTTTCATGAGCAGCTCATCATATTCAAGAAGAGAGGCACATACGTGAACGACAAGCCCTGAAGGTAGAGGTAAGATTCATGTAGAACTATAACTGAGTTAAATTCCTCGTTTCGATTTTTGAAGAATTCCTTTCATAGAGCTTTTCCAAGTTTCTTTACCAAACTGGGCTATAGAGAACTCTCTTTTAGCACCTCTTTGGTAAGATTATAAAGGGCTTTGACGCTGAAAACAAGGTTCTTCACGCTTATCCTCTCGTTTACTCCGTGAGGAAGCCTTAGAGCTTCATCTATGGGCAAGTCAAGCTTCATAGGCTGAAAGCCATAGGCAATTGTTCCGAATCTCTCCCTGAAGAACCTGCTATCCGTTCCTCCAGTTATCATGTAAGGGACGCATGTAGAACCAGGATCAATTTCTTCCATGACTTTTTCAATCTTTTCAAAGAATTCTGTTCTGTAAGGCGACATCGTTCCCTTTGATGTTTGGATAGGCTCAATATCCAGTCCTTCCACCGTCCCTATAGCCCTTCTCAGTTGTCCTAGCAAGTACTTCATGTCCTGCCCTGGAAGCAGCCTGCAATCTAGCACGGCCTCGCATTCATCGGGGATTATGTTCTCCTTCACTCCAGCTCTTATCATCGTAGGAGCAATGGTCGCCCTGATCACTGCCCTTAAAGCTTCAGCAAGCTGGGGGTTTTTCTTTTTCATGTAATCTATCGCTTTATCTATGAAAAAGGGGCTTGTAAGTATCCTAGATCTTAGCCCTCCTCCTGCAAGCTTCTCAATTAGTTCCCTTGTAACGTCAAGCATAACTACCGGGGGCCTGTATTTTCCAACCCTTTCTAGAATCTTTGACATCTTCAGCAAGGCATTATCCCCAACTCCGGGCATGGACGCATGGGCGCTAACCCCTTTCGTTCTTATTCTTAGCCAGTAAACCCCCTTTTCTGCCACTTGAACCAGGTAATGGGTTTTATTTCTTATAGGAATCCCAATTCCCCCTCCTTCATTTATAAGAAGCTCAGCCTTGACCAACTCCGGGTGGTTCTTTACGAGCCATCCAGCTCCGGCACTTCCTCCCATCTCCTCATCAGCAGTTGAGGCGAATATAAGCTCCCCCTTGGGCCTGAATCCCTCCCTCTTGAGCAAGGCCATCACCATGGCCTCGGCTGCAACCAAGCCTTTGCAATCCAGAGCTCCCCTTCCCCAGATGAAACCTTCCCTCACCTCCCCGGAGAATGGGTGGACCTTCCACTTGCTTGGATCAGCTGGAACTACATCTAAGTGGGAGAGAAGGAGAAATCTAAGCTTTCCATCCCCAGAAAGTCTTGCTATGACGTTCCCCCTTCCCTCAGAAGACTCCAGGAGCAGGGGATCGAAACCCTCATTCAGCAAGAAGTCTCTCAACAGCTCAGCTGCCTTTGTCTCGTTTCCTGGAGGATTTGTGGTGTCTACCCTTATCAACTTGACTAGGAGATCCGTCACTTCCCTTTTAACCTGCTTCCAGTCTGGCACAAGATATGAGTGCGCGGTTATGATTAAAGGGTAAGGGGAGAGATTTCAATTGCCATGAGCACCGGATCCTTTCTAGCTAAAATCATCGAAGACTCGGTTAAAACTGTTTCAGGACGTAGGGCTAAGGAGTTTGCCCATGAAATATCTAGGTTTCACAGGATACAGGCTTCTCCAGGATATCATGAGGCGCTAGAGTATGTTAGAGGGGTTCTGGATGGACATGGAATTGAGACAAGAGTGTACAGCTATCCGGCTGATGGAGAAACGCTTTATGCAGGCGGCTGGCCTTCTCCAATTGGCTGGAAAGTCAAAGATGCTGAGTTATGGATAAAGAAGCCCGATAAAGAGCTAATCTCAAAGCTAATGGACCATCCTACCATGGTAGTTGCCCATTCAAGGCCAACAGATGGTTGGGAGGAAGCAGAGCTTGTAGACGTAGGCTCAGGCCTGTTGGATGAGGAATATCCTGATGTGGAGGATAAGCTCGTCATGGCGACAGGGAAGGTCGGATGGGTCCACCGAATGGCAGTCGTTGAAAGAGGTGCCAAAGGCCTTGTTCACTACAATGAGAGGTCTCCAGCCAATGCCTATCCATATGCTGGTCTCTGGCCCTCAAAGGAGGAGATAAAGGGCCTTGGGGTGGCCTTCTCAATATCAAGGAGCTGGGCAAACAAGTTGAAGTCAAAAATGAGATCTTCAAGTGTTGTCTTAAGGTACAGGATTGATTCAGAATTTTTCAATGGAAGGCTTGAGGTGCTTGAAGCGAGGATACCTGGATATTCTGGGAAAGACATCCTTTTCATAGCTCATCTATGTCATCCAAAACCGGGAGGTCATGACAACGCCTCTGGAAGCGCGTGCCTTATGGAAATAGCTTTGACAATTAGGAAGCTCGTTGATGAAGGGAGGATAAAGCCCAACTTTGGCCTGAGGTTCTGGTGGGTTCCTGAGTTTTACGGAACCATTGCCCATCTCTCGACAAGAAGGGAGATCGTAGATGACCTAGTTGCGGTCCTAAACCTAGACATGGTGGGTGCAAGTCAGGAGAGAACTGGAGGACATCTGGCAGTAATCGGATTTCCAATGCTCTCACCTTCCTTCATGCCTCTTCTAACCTTCGGCATGGTTGAGAGGGCAATGGAGTACCTGCTGCCGAAGGGTCTTAAGCTCTTCATGAAGAAGT
The DNA here is from genome assembly GCA_037917635.1 of Thermoproteota archaeon. GTDB lineage: Archaea > Korarchaeota > Korarchaeia > Korarchaeales > Korarchaeaceae > QMVU01. Next base: position 2,888 of record JAVCBX010000111.1, read on the forward strand.
ACGAAGACGGAAGCGATCACCACATTTTTGCCGATCCCATGGTAGGAGTTCCTCAGACAGCTATAGGGGAGTGGGTTGACAAGTTCTATCACACCGATATGGACTACGCGGACAACTTGGACATAGCTTCGCTCTCAGTCGTTTGCTCAGCCTCGGTTGCAACAGCAGCTTTTCTTTCAGGATCCCCTTCAAATGAAGCAGCCTCGGATCTCTTGATAAATTACGTTGCAACGATTGCCCTTAGACAAGGTTTCAGAGAAATTTCAGATCTCATAGCTGAAAGCGGCGAATATTCTTCTAACAGGGCTTGGATCGTTCCGAAAGCTTATAAAGAGGCTGTTTTAAGCCTTAAAAGGGCCATCAAAGGAAGAGATAAGGCTGTTGAAAGAGTAGCTGAGCTAGTATTTGAAAAGCTCGAAAGCTGGGTAAGGCAAGCTGAATTTCCAAGACCAAAGCCCATGGAAAGAAAAGGAGTCTTCTTCAGGAGGAAGCCGTGCCCCCTTCACGGTCGAAGCTTCGTTTATTCTCTGCCTAAGGAAAGAGCCAGGAAATATCTCCTCAAGAGCGAACTTCTTGAGATAGCCGACCTCCTTTACCTCTCCTTGAACGGAAAGAGGGACCTTTCTGAAGCCTGGGCTTTTGTCGCTTCTGAGCTAAAGGGCTGCAAGTGGGACGACTTGTTATCGGCTACTGAAGATCTTGAGAAGGCTGGTTGGATTTCCAGAGTTTCTCATGACCCAAATAGAGACCCTCTCCTAAGAGAGGACTGATCTCAAAAAGGGAGTTGGTTCCATGGCAAGGGAAGTAAGAATAATCGGGCTCGAGACCATGCCCGACATCAAGCCAGGGGACGACCTCGCTAAGATGATAGTTGAGGCTGCAGAGAGGGAAGGAGTTGGAATAGAGGACGGAGACATAATCGTGATAACTCACAAGATAGTGAGCAAGTCTCTCGGCCTAATTTTTGATCTAAGGGAGATTAAACCTTCTGAAAAAGCGAAAGAAATAGCTAGTAAGACTAGAAAGGACCCGAGCTTCGTTGAGCTGATAATGAGGGAAGCTAGAAGAATAGTCAAGGTGAGGCCTCCATATATAATAACTGAGACGACGTTCGGACATATCTGCTTGAACGCAGGTATAGACAGGTCAAATGTTTGCGGTGACCCTAAGGTTTGCGCAGCTCTTCCAAAAGATCCCGATAAGGAGGCAAGGAGACTTAGAGCTGAGCTTGAGAGAATAACTGGGAAGAAAATAGCAGTCATAATAAGCGACACTTACAGCAGGCCTCACAGATATGCGCAGATAGATATGGCAATAGGGGTTTCTGGGATGAAGCCAGTCAAGGATTATAAGAGGAAGCTGGACGCATACGGTTACAGGCTAAGGTTTAAGATGCAAGCAGTTGCCGATGAGATAGCTGGAGCCGCTGAGCTTGTGATAGGTCAGACCACTGAGAAGATTCCCGTAGCCATAATTCGGGGATACGAGTTCGAGCCGGATGAAGAGGCATCAGCGAAACAACTGAGCCTAATAAAGCTCAGATACAGGGACATTTTCGAGTGCATTAATCTGAAACCAAGGGATTCCTAATCTCTCATAAAAGGGCCCAAAGAACCTTCATTCGACGATAAAAACCCTCTACCATAAAAGCTGGGCGTATTAAGAGCTATAGTGCCAGAAACCATATTTTTCATTTAAAAAACGCTTTTATAAGGGTTTGGGCCTCAAAGTTCATGATGGAAGAGGATAAATTGCCTCCCTTGCTCACAAGCGTCTTTGAAAGGGAGAAGATATCGAGCCAACCTTTCCCTAGGCTGTTTGAGAAGCTGTTAAAGGAACTATCATCCCTCCCGAGGTTTCAGGCAGAGGAGGCAAAAGCAAGCTTCCCGTCCATTGAAGACCTTCCCTTAAGGAGAATAGAGGAAAAGCCAGATCCTAATGTCATAGTATGTGCAGTTGATGGGGGTCACAATGGAAAGGAGCTTGAGGGCTTTTATTTCGGAATAGCTACGGCAGTTGCATACACCTCAAGCCTCTACGAGGTTGTGGATCCAAATCCTCTAAGTGATGGCCACGTTTTCAGACTTCTATCCTTTAGAGGTGCGACCTGGCTCTCTTTGCTCGAGCAACGCCTCGTTTATCAGATTGCAATATCTGCCGTTGAGAAGAGGAATCCTGATTTTCTTCTCTTGGACGGAAATCTGTTGCTCAGACCCCCTTACCTCAGCGAGGGAAGGGAGGAGGGAGAAGTTGACCTTGACAGAGGGACTAATTACATCAAGGATAGAGACGCTTGCATAGATGCCCTCCTGTACCTCTTGGATGAATGTTACAAGAGGAGAATAGCAATTGCCGGAGTCGTTAAGAGACCCGCTGCCCAACTTTTGACTCCGTCGAGGAGGGATGCAGCCGTCTTAGATAGGATTATGAAAGTTGGGGATATTATGGGTCCAATTCCGCCAAGAAGGCTTTGGGGGGCACCGAAGGCAGGAGTAGGTCATCCTGCCCTGCTTTATTACGCTTCAAGGTACAGGGAGATAGGAGACCTTTCCATAAAGGATCCTACGAGCGAGGGTTTCATAAGAGTGGCTTACTTGAAGACCACACCAGCTAGAGGGCCTATTAGGCTCGAGATCCCTTACTGGGTGGATCCTTTTGAGATAGCAAGCGTTGTTCTTGAAGCCTCAAGGGCAAACCCAGTTGATGGCGTTCCTATCCATATATTCAAGGCAGATGAGCTTGCAGGAGTTGGATCAGACCTTTTAAAGATAATTTATGGAGAAATGCTTGCAAGGCTGATTAAAGAAAACCCAGAGCTTGTTGGAGCCGTAAGACCAATGAGAGGTGAGGAATTTGAGCTTTAGCCGAGAGGAGCTTGAAGAAGTTGGGAGAGTTGTGAGCCCCTCCCAAGTAGATGAGTTCACCTTTGCCCTGAACGAGAAAAAAGGGATAAGGGCAAAGGAGTATTGCTTGGTGAAGCACCCTCTTGAGGGAGTTTTCTGCCTTTGCAGAGTGATAACAGGCTCTGTTCAGAATCCAACTGTAAGCCCCAAGGGAATTGGTGCAGTAATAGCCAAGAGCGGGTTTGAGATAGGGAAGGAGCAGGAAGTGGCTCTTATGAAGGCGGAGGTGCTGGGCTACATAAAAGACGGAAGATTTAGGCCTCCAGACTTCCCAGTAGCCCCTAACTCCAGGGTATATAGGTGCACTGAGGAGTGGATAAAGCCCTTCTTGCAGGCTCAAGAAGGAATCCAGGTTTACGTTGGTAAGGATCCTTTCTCGAACCTTTCCATTTCCTTAAGCCTTGATTGGATCACAAAAGGTCATCTAGGGGTTTACGGTCAGACGAGGAGCGGAAAGACTAGCTTCATACTGAGGCTAATAAAGTCAGCGGTTGACAACAAACCTCCAGCTAGATTCGTAATCTTTGATAGGTACGGGGAATACTCCCCACTTATAAATGCTGGATACGGAATGAGATTCGAGTACAGCTCATTCATTTCGGGAACGGTGAGCCCAGAGGAGATTGCCTTTAGGTTAGGGCTTAATCCAAAGTCTTCAGCCTTCGAGAACGTAAGGACGGCGATAGAGGTTCTAATAGAGAGTGGAAGGGCAATAACCCCGGAAGCTATACTGGAGGAGCTTGATGCTCAAAAGACTAGGTCAGATGTTAGGAGGAAAGTTGAGTACATATTGAGATCCCCTAGAGCGAGGAAGGAGCTTGAAGCTCTAACCTATCGGGAAAGGGAGGAACTAGACCTTATCCAGTTGATTAAGGAGAATCCTGTAGTGATAATAGACTTCAGCGTTGACGCAGACATAAGAAAGCAACAGATGACCTTCTCTCACATCATAGGGAAGCTCTTTTCTGGGGCTGTCACTACGAGAGGAGAGGAGTTCACCTGCATCAACGTGATAGAGGAGGCCCAGTTCTTCGCCCCGGAGAGAGGTATGCCAACTTATGGGGATCCCTATAAGACCGAATCCCTTACCGCCCTTTCAATGGGCGTCTCCCAGCTCGGAGGGTACAATGTTGGCTTCATAATAATGACCCAAAGGCCAGCTTACGTGGCAAAAGCGGTTCTTGCCCAGTGTAACACCCACATCTGCTTTAGATTGATGAGCAGCGCTGATCACGATCAAGTTAGCGGGGTTACTGGCTACTCAATGTGGAGGCTAAGGGAGATATTACCAAATCTCGAGACTCACGTTGGCTTTCTAATGGGAGCTGCCTCTCCCTTCTGGTTTCCAGTGTTCTGCGAGACAGATCTATGGGAATATCCTAGAAAGGCGACGAAAACTGCCTCTCAGCTGTTAAGAGAGATGTATGAAAGTGCGCGATGAACGACTTAAAGCTTACACACCTTCTTTCTCGAAGACTTGAAATGCCTTTAAAGCCATCTCATTAAGTGCCTACTGACCGCCTTTTTATCCTATTGGAGAGCATTCATTAAAATCAATAATTCATTCAATCGGTAGTTACTTCCTCTTTGCATCATTCTAAGTGCATTGTAAATGGAGCATTCTGAAAAGACTTGATAAAGAGGGAGGTGTGGGGAAGGTTTGATCCGTGTGTAGGATTAATTTTGACATCCTCTCTTAAAGAAGCCCCTTACATGAGAGCGTTTCTCACATCAGAAAGTTCTTCTCAAAGTACTATACAATAGGCAGAGATGCAAAGCTTCTTTTGATGAGCTCTTCAACGTGGAACTTCTCGTGGGGGATCTGCGCTGTAATCTGGCAGCTTTATCTAAAAGCGGCTGGCTACAGCGGAGTTGAAATAGGAACTATCTCTTGATACAAAGTCTTTCTATGACATTCTTAACTGTTCCCCGCGGTTATTTTATCGATAGAGTAAGGAGGAAGAGTCTCTTAATAATGGGAGGCCTCTTAAGTGTAATCTCAACGATCGCTTTGCTAGCCTCGGTTTCGATGCCTTCTCTCATAGCCTCTGCACTCATAGGGGATGTTTCGTAGGCGATTTCAGGACCAGCTTGGAATGCCCTGTTCGCTGAGACTGTTGAGGAGTCAGGAATGGAGGCAGGATATGGACTAAGCTTCTTTCTGGCAATATGTGCTTTGCGATAGGAAACGCACTTGGTTGGTTCCCGAGTTCCTTGTATCAGGGCTAGGATTTACCTATTTCAAGGCATACGAGGTCTTTCTCTTTGTTCCTATTACTGTTCAGTTAATATCGAATCTGCCCTTGATCTTGGTCCGCGAAAGATTTGAGCCCGTTCCAAGGGGCTTTAGGCTAAGAGCTGGAAGAATAGCAATCAAGTTCATGATAACAAACTTTCTAGTCGGTCTTGGTGCGGATTTTCGATCCAAATGTTCGGATATTACCTTAGCGTGAAGTTTAACGTGGAATCTGGACCAATTGGAACGCTTTACTTTCTCCTCACTTCTTGGGGCTCCAGCGTTTCTATTGAGCGCACCTCTCTCCTCGGCAATAGGCTTGGTTAGAGCCGTCGTAATACCTCAGCTAATTTCCATCCCTCTGCTCGCCCTGATTCCCTTTTCCTCAGATTTCAGGCTTGCAGCAATGCTTTACATTCCAAGAACAATGTTGATGAACATGGCAAACCCTAATCCAAGCCCTAATGATGAAGCTCATACCAGAAGAGGAAAGGGAATCGATCTCCTCTCTGTCCCACGTTGCGTGGAACCTCCCAAATGCGCTATCAAGCAGGGCTGGGGACTACATAATGGACTACATAAGTCTTGATCTCCCAATCCCAATTACCTCCCTCATTTACGCTGTTTATGCGGTAACTTTCTATTTTTATTCAAGGAAGATTAGATTTCAGAGCCTTAAGCCCGAAGCGTTTCGTCTCACAAGCGATCAAATTCTCATCTCATATATCCTAGTCTTACCCTTTTTAGCCTTGAAACCAGCCATTTTAAGCCCAGAAATTGTTTCTTCGTGCGCAGGAACGTAACCCCAAACCTCTTTACAATTAAAATTGCTAGCTTCCTTCCTAAGGAAGAGTCCTAGCTCCTTGGTTGCTTTCTTACTTCCAAGCATGAAGTCAATCATTATGAACATTTCCCTCGTGCTGTAGGGCTGGTAAAGGACAACCCCCTCAAGATTCCCTTGAATAGCGGCGAAACCTTCCTTAGAATAATTTCTCAAGTCTTCAAGCCTTAATGTTGACCACTCGTAGAACTTGAACTTTACGGGCCTTGACTTAAGGTTCCTCCTGATCCAGCTAAAAACCTCTTCGCACTCCTCAATCTTTAAGCTTCTGACTCCGCTCGGAGATGCTGATTTCTTGGGCCACGCTCTCACTCGAACGAGTTCCTGAGCAAGGTTAAAGCCAAGCTTTTCAACCAAGGAAATCGCAGCGATGTTATTAGAGCTTGTTGCGAGGCTCACGAACTTTGCCCCTGAAGATCTAGCGTACTCTATGCACCTTTTTGTCAAGGCAGTTGCAACGCCCCTCCTTCTGAACTCAGGGTGAACCCTTGCCCCCGAGAGATATGCTTCTCCCTCAGGCCTAAGGGAAAGGTGCATTACGCCTATAACCTTCCCATCTTCTTCTGCAACCAGAAGCTTGCTGTTTTCTCCTTTGATCCAATCTTCCCAGGCTGACATTATGTAGTCTCCCCATCTCCACGTGCGGGAAGTGAACTCAGCTACCTGCCTCCTGTCCGAAGGTCTTGCTTCCCTTATGATCAGCATATGTGATCAAAAACCGGCAGAGAAATTAACCTTTTGAATAGGACATATTGGGGCGAGAATTGAGAACTTTAATTAAAGGAAAGCTCTAAGGTTTGAGTCTATACCAGCTTACGCTATCCCTCTTTTTGTCTGACAAGAAGAGGGATCCTTATGTATGAAGAATCTTAAAAGGAAAGAGGGTTGCAAGTAAGGCTTTGAATTATAAGAGAAATCTAGATGGTTTAGCGTCGAGAAGCGAGGTGAGCTGAACTGAAGCTAACTCGATTCCTCTACAAGGGAGAGGATTTGTATGGAATTTTAAGAGGAGAAAACATCTTAGTCCTCCCTCTCGCGTTTAATTGGCTTCCTAAGAGCATGGAAGATTTGATAAGGTCAGGAATGGATGCCATAAAAGTTGTAGAAAATGAGCTGAGGAACCTATCAGAGGAGGAAATCGTGAAGCATGAGGTAAAGCTCGAACAGGTAAGATTGCTCGCTCCAGTACTAAATCCTCCCAAAATAATATGTTTAGGTTTAAATTACAGGGATCACGCGGCCGAACAAGGTGCCAGGATACCTGACGAGCCTATAATATTCATGAAGCCAAGAACGTCGATAATAGGACCTGATCAGCCCATAATAAAGCCTAGTTTCGTCGAGAAACTTGATTATGAGGGAGAACTAGCGGTCATAATAGGGAAAAAGGGGAAGTACATACCTCTATCTCAGGCTGGGGAACACATATTTGGGTACACAATATTCAACGACGTAACGGCCAGGGATATTCAGTTCAAGGATAGGCAGTGGACTAGAGGAAAGAGCTTTGACACCTTCGCTCCAATGGGTCCTTGTTTGGTGATCAGGGATCAGATAAAAAATTTGGATGATTTAAGGATAAGAACTTGGGTGAACGGAGAGCTTCGCCAAGATTCCTCAACAAGCAATATGGTCTTCAATGTTTACGAGCTAATTTACCATCTAAGCCGGGTAATGACCCTAGAGCCTTGCGACATCATAGCAACTGGCACTCCAGCAGGGGTAGGGGTCTTCATGAGACCTCAACCGAAGTTTCTGAAACCAGGAGACGTAGTTGAGATTGAAATAGAGGGGATTGGCAGGCTTAGAAATCAAGTAGTTGCTGAACCTTCTTAGTTAGCTTTAGGTCTAGAAGGTTGAGGGGCTCCATCGACTGAACTAAAGCTAAATATAATAGCTCGAAGAGGGGGAATTTAGAAAGGAATTGTTGAAAATGTGGTGATTTAGTTGTCAGAAGAGTTCAACCTGCTTATCACTTGCTCAAGAGGACAAGAAGAGGATGCTAGAATAGAGATCTTATCCATATTGAGGCAGATAGGAGATCCAAATCCAATTGTAGAAAAAACAGAGGTAAGGGGACTTCTGAAAGCTAAGACAAACATGGATCCTGTAGAAGCCATCAGAAAAATGAGAGAATTCATGAAAGAGAGACCAGTTGCCTTCCTTTACATAAAGAGGGTCATCCCAATTCAAAAAGTAGTTAGAACCAATCTTGAGGAAATAGGAAGGATTGCAAGGGAGCTCGGGAGGTTAATAGGAGAGAATGAAACCTTTAGAATAACTGTAGAGAAGAGACATACGGATTTAAGGACAATGGATGTGATAGAAGCCGCCGCATCTGGTATAGAGAGAAAGGTAGACTTGCGTAACCCAGATAAGGTGGTTCTGATTGAGATCATAGGACCTTTGACAGGAATTTCGCTGATAAAGCCCGATGAAATTCTTTCAACAGAGAAAGAGATGAAATAAAAGCGGTACTTTTTAGAAAAAGAAGATCTCAACCGAGCTCTTTTAGCCTTATGTGATTCATTCCTCTTATCTTCCTTATCTCTATCAATCCTTCTTCCTCCAACCCCTTCAAATGTCTCCAAACTGTTGTTTTTGGAAGATCTAGGGCCTTTATTAGCTCCGATTGGAAGGCACTCCCTCCTCTCTCCTTTAACTCCTCTATTATAAGCCTGTCAACGTAAGGAAGCTCCTCTATTCTAACAGCAACTCTCCTTGGTCTCCTTAAACTTATCACGAGAAGGAAAAGGATGAAAATAAAGCCCGCAACAACTGGAATGAACCATGTGTAGAACCTCTCTTCGCTAACCTCAATTCCTGAAGAGGTAGAAGATGGCTGCTCTGGCGAAGTTGGAACCGGGACCTTTAGCTCTATAACATAGCTCACCCAAATAACCCCTTTCTCGCTGAAGACAAGAGCAGTTCTACCGTTCTTCCTGTAAATGGATGTAGGTATGCTGCTTATGCCCATCACTATCGAGTTCTCCGGAAGCAATATCGTGGTCCTATTTGACGGAGATGTTATGTTTAGGGTCCAGATGCCGGCCTCCATTTTCGTAAGCATCTTAGTATGATATGTTATGTTGATTAGCATTGCTCCAAGGGACTCTACGATTGCGGTCCCTTCTTTTATCTCGTAGTTTAAAAGGAGGCCATCTTGATCCGTGACTATGATAAAGCCATCTTCGGGCTCCCCCAATAACGGGACATTTACCTCGATCTCCTCTCCTGTAAGTTCAACTATGTATGAGACCTCCACGAACCCATCCTCAAACACAAGGAGAACTAGGTCCCTTATTCCGATTTCTTGCGTTACGCAGGGCGAGCATTGAGGTACAAAGATTAGTAAGATCAGTAATTGAACTAGTTGCTTTTTCATTCTGTTATGAAGTTTTTGGGAAATCTTGCAAAAAAATTTTGTTATCCAGCTTAAGTAGGTTAAGTAGGCTCCTCAGCCTTTACCCTTTCCCTTACTCTCTCCTTTTCCTTTCTCTTTTACCTTTAGATGGTCTTTCTTCTTGTTGGGGAACCTCCTTGGGAGGCTTTACCTCAGCCTTCCCTTTGCCCCTTGCCTTTGAAATCATTTTTTTTCATTTCTTTGAGAACTTCCTTGGCCTTCTTGACATCCTTCTCATCCTTAGCCTTCTCAAACTCCTCTTTCAACTTAGAAAGATTTGATTTAAGCTTT
>JAVCBX010000159.1:0-3521 GCA_037917635.1 Thermoproteota archaeon
TTTTCCCTTTTTATCCCTAAAAAAGAGGAATTTTTCTTCCAATTCCTTAACCTCTATACCGAATCTCTTCTTCAGGATCTCAAGTATTCCTTTGACTTCCTCCTTCCTCAACAGTTTTAGTTCCCTCATTCCTCACACCTTCCTTATACTGGCTATAAAGAAACCTTCAGTGTCATTATCTTGGGGGTAAAGTCGAACGCACTTCCTTACTTCGCTTAAGAACTTCCTACTCTCCCATTCTTCTACTCCCTCCCTGAGCTTTAACCCCCTTAATCTTATCTCCTCAACTTTGGCATTCTCATACTTCCTAAGCAAGTAATCCACAACTTCCTCATTTTCCTCAGGGGCTAGAGTACAAGTAGAATAAACCAACCTCCCACCCTCCTTTAGTTTGAGAAACCCAGTCTCTATCAACCTTTTCTGGAGTTTAGAGAGTCCTTTAATCATCCTAAGATTCCACATCCTCAAGATTTCGTAATTCTTCCTTATTGCTCCTTCAGCTGAGCAAGGGGCATCAACCAGTACTTTATCGAACTCCAAATTCACATTTCTGAAGGCATTTCCGTTCATCATCGTAACAACACAATTGCTTACTCCGCATCTCTGGAGATTAGTAGTCAGGGCTTTTATCCTATCTATCCTCACATCGTTAGCAATTATCAACCCTGTGTTTCTCATGAGCTGGGCGATTTGCGTGGTCTTACTTCCTGGAGCAGCACAAAGATCGAGCACGAGTTCATTTTCCTTTGGCTCTAAAATTAAAGGGGGAAGCATACTAGCGGCTTCTTGAACGTAGAAATAACCCAAAGCATGCTCAACTGTATTGCCTAAGGAGAAGCCATTTTCGACAATAAAACCATCTTCATACCACTTCAACTCCCTTAGCTTATACCTTTTACTCAACCTTTCAACTAATTCCCTCCTGCTAATTTTCAAAGTATTTACCCTAATCGTAGTTGGCAAATACTTTTCACAAATTTCTACAAAGGCCTCTAGTTCATCTCCCAAGAGCTTCCTCATCCTTTCAAGGAATTTCTCCTTGAACTGGGGCTTCATATTCCTTAGAACTCCCTCCTCCCTAATAAATTCTCCCAAAGCTTCTATGGCCTTTCTTAGAAAAGTTATTTAAGGAAGTTTTGAACTTATGATTATCGAAATGGTATCGGTAGTGTTTTACTTTCACGCACACCAACCATTTAGGGTAAGGAAGTTTAGGATATTTGACATAGGCGTAAATAGCAAATATTTCGATGATGAGTTGAATAAGAGGATTTTAGGTAGGGTTGTTAGGAAATGTTATAAGCCGATGAATAAATTGCTTCTGGAGCTAATAAAAGATTATAATCTCAAAGTTTCTTTCTCCATCTCAGGAGTATTGATAGAGCAGCTTGAGTTATGGCATCCTGAAGTATTGGATCTCTTCGGAGAACTTGCAGACACGGGAAATGTTGAGTTGCTCGCAGAGACTTACTATCACTCCTTAGCCTCGATTTTCTCGGAGAAAGAGTTTAAGGAGCAAGTAAGGAAGCACGTAAAGAAGTTGAAGGAGGTTTTTAACTATAAGCCGAAGGCTTTCAGGAATACGGAGTTAATATACTCAAACGATATAGCCAGAGCTGTTAGGAAACTTGGTTTCAAAACCATGCTGACTGAAGGGACTGAGAAGATCTTGGGTTGGAGGAGCCCAACTTATGTCTACAAAGCTAAGGGTATAGATCTCAAGCTCCTCTTAAGGCATTACAAACTTTCAGATGATATTGCCTTCAGGTTCTCGAATCCAAATTGGGAAGAGTATCCCCTTACGGCAGATAAATATGCAACCTGGATAAGCTCTCACAACGGGAATGGTTACGTTGTGAATATCTTCATGGATTACGAAACTTTTGGGGAGCACCAGTGGCCTGAGACAGGTATATTTGAATTCTTCAGAAATCTACCGAAAGAGATCTTAAAGCATCCGGATAACGATTTTGCTACAGTAAGTGAGGCAGCCGAGAGATATGAAGCAGTCGATGAGATAGATGTACCTTACATAATTTCGTGGGCGGATCTCGAAAGAGATCTGAGTGCATGGCTTGGGGATTCACTCCAACATGAGGCAGCGAGAAATCTATACGAGATAGAAAGGGCTATAAAGAGGTACTATAGGAAGTGTAGGGATGAGGGAATTTTGGAAGCTTGGAGGAAGCTAACTACGGCCGACCATTTGTATTATATGAGTTTGAAGTACGATGCCGATGGTGATATCCATAAATACTTTAGGGATCAAGCATTCCCCACCCCATTCGATGCATTCGTAGCTTTTATGAACATCCTCCACGATCTCAAGATGAGGGTTGGGGTAAAAAAGTAGGGAGAATTAGTGAACTAAATTCCCATAGATGCTTAAGATTTTCTCCGCGCTGTTCTTCCAACTTAAGAAACTCATTTCCTCCCTTGCTACTTCAACCATCTTCTCCGCTAGCTTTGGGTAGCGGAGCAGTGCTATTATTTTATTTGCCATCTCCTCTGTGTCCCAAAAATCAACCTTGAAGACATTTCTCAGAACTTCAGCAACTCCAGATTGTTTCGATATTATTACTGGTTTACCATGGTAAAGGGCTTCGAGAGGAGTTATCCCAAATGGTTCTGAGAGCGATGGTAGTACGTAAACATCAGCCAGCTCATAGAGTAAGTCTACCTCCCTGTCAGATAGATAACCAGTGAAGATCACATGATCAGCGATACCAAGATCGCTGGCCAGCTTAACTAATTGGGGCATCATTTCCCCATAACCACCAACTACAAACAAAACATCTTTCTCAAAATCCAACACTTTCCTGGCAGCTCTTAGGAACCAGTCAGGCCCTTTAAACAGGGTTAATCTTCCGAGGTAGAGAACGATCTTATAATTCTCCTTCAGCTTCTTATACTCTACTCCTTTTATCTTTTCCCTGAAGCTCACAGCATTGTAAACTACTTCTATCTTATCCTCAGGAATTTCATAGAAGTTAGTTATTATGTCTTTTATTCGCTTGCTAACAGCAATTATCTTATCAGCATTCTCAAATCCATACTTTTCAATCTGATAATCCAGCAAGTTTTTGTAGAGATTACCACCACACCTATCAAAGGAAGTTGAGTGAACATGTAAGATCAATGGTTTCCCAGATCTCCTCTTCAATTCCACACCCGCAGGAAAGGTCATCCAATCATGGCAATGGATTAAATCGAAGCTCTCAAGCTCAGCAATTTTACAAACAAGCTCCCTATACTTCCCTAAATTCTCCACAGTAAAGGAGAAGAATACCTTTATATCAGAATCCAGGAGCTTGATGTAGGGATAAAGTTTGACATCAAGCTCATAGAACTTCACCCTGTGTTTCGGAAAATCTTTGGAAATTAATTCGTAAAACCTCGGTTTTAGGTTTTCCGGAATTTTCGGAAGGATGTAAATGATATCTACCCCTAGGTTACCGAGCTCTTTCGTGAGGTGATAGCAGGCAACCCCCAACCCACCGCTCTTAAGCGGGGGGAATTCC
>JAVCBX010000136.1:0-3510 GCA_037917635.1 Thermoproteota archaeon
ATGGAAAAATATGGAATAGATGGGCTATTCCTATTTTGCCCAGAAAACTGGTACTACTATTTTGGGCATAGACCTGTATGGGACTACAACTGGTTCCGCGGCGGAATTTTACCAAGGGATGGAGAACCCGCCTATTTAGACACCGTTGAGCTCTATAATGCACATAGGATGGAAAGCTGGTTGGGTTGCTTTTTGCTGGAGGAGTTGATAGTTCTGGAAGAAACAAAGCCTAGAGAGGAAAAGGAGCAAAAAAAGCCTGTATGCGAGAAGTATTGCGGACTGAAAGGGAAAAACGTAGAGGAGCTTGATCCTGAAAGCCTTGCCAAAGAGTGCACTACTTGCCTTTCCAAGGAGATAGTTAAGGGGGTGCTTAGATGCCCGGAGTGCGGGAGATGGTTCCCAATAATTGATGAAATCCCACACATGCTTCCAGATGAACTTAGAAATTCTGAAGAGGACATCGCATTTCTAAGAGAGAACGAGGAAAGACTTCCTGATCAGATAAAGCTCCACGGCAAGCCGTTTAACTTGGCTTAATTTATTTTTTATAAATGCCAGAACTGCAGTTCAAAAAGATATTCCGGTGTCCTGATGAACGAACTTATAGAACAGGCAAGGGTTTCCGCTAAGGGAGGCATTGAGCTATCGATGGGCATGGCTATGTCTACAGCCATCTCTGCAATTGGAACGATAATAGTTGCAAGGCTATTAACTCCCGAGGAGTTCGGGCTTTACACGATTGCGATGGTTCCTGGAACGATGATAGGCCTTTTCAGGGACTGGGGCGTCTACTCCGCTGTGACCAGGTATATATCCTTCTTCAGGGCCAGATCTCAGGAATGCAGGGTAAAGCAGGTGATAAGAGCTGGACTAAGCTTTTCCCTCATATCTGGCCTTGTTTCGGCCATATTTACCTTTCTAATATCGGATCTTGTGGCTGAACTCGTTTTTAAGAAGCTAGAAGCAGCTATTCTCATCAAGGCTTCAGCCCTTTGGGTTTTTTCTATGGCCATCTTCAACATGGGATGGTCTTCCCTGATCGGATTCGAGAGGATGAGCCAGAACAGCTTGGTAATCATAACTAGATCAATAATAAAGAGCGTGGCATCCCCCCTGCTTATATTACTAGGATACGGTGCTCTTGGGGCTGTTCTGGGTTATGGAATCTCGATCCTCTTGGCCTCCATCCTCTGCCAATTCTTCGTCTTTAGAGCATTTGCTGAGATTGAAACTAAGTCAGAGGACTCCTTAGTCAAGACGCTGGCCCTCCTTTTGAGATATGGATTTCCTCTTGGGATTGGAATGATAGTGAGTGGCTTTGGAACGCAGTTTTACAGGTTTCTAATGTCGAGAAGCTGCTCCCCCGAGGCGATAGGAAACTACAGCGTCGCAACCAATTTCCTAGTAGCGATGAACTTGATAAATTCCCCAATAGTGACTGTTCTATTTCCAGCATTCTCTAAGATCGACGGTGGAAAGAGAGTGGAAGACCTTAAGAAGGCCTTCAGGGCATCCGTAAAGTACTCGTCCGTCTTCGTAGTTCCTGTAGCCATGTGGATGATCATTGCAGCCAGACCTTTGGTCCAGACCTTCTTCGGGGAGAAGTACCCTGAAGCTCCAGCTTTCCTCTCCCTAATTAGCATTGCTAATTTGCTCTGTCTAGTGGGTTCATTAAGCTCTGGAAGCCTGCTTACAAGCCAAGGAAGGACCTCAGAAATCATGAAGGCAAACCTAGCATCTCTAGCAGTCGGAATTCCGTTAAGCTCTTTCCTAATCCCAAGGTTTAAAATATACGGGCTAATCTTCACCACTCTTACCGCTCTAACCTTGAGTATAGCTGTCCTAGGTTACAGGATCTATAGGATCTACGGTTTCTCGGTGGACTTCGTTTCCTCGGCCAGGATATTAGTAGCCTCTTCCTTAATGGGCGCTTTCATCCTGTTGATTGAGCGCCTAATTCGCGAACTCAATCCCCTACTAAGGGTGCTGATCGAGGGTCCCCTAGGGGCCCTCATTTACTCCATTTTAATCCTCGTTTTCAAGGGTTTAAGTTGGAATGAGCTGGAAAGGCTTAAGCTAATATTTGGAAGGGCTGGATTGGCTGGAAAAATCGTAACTTGGTTCTTAAATGGTTTGGAGACCCTTAGCAGATTGATGCGATTGCATTGAACTAGCTGATGATCTCCTCTTTCCTCTCCTTATAGTAAGCTACGAGTTTTCTGATGCCCTCATCGAGCGATGTCCTCGCCTTAAATCCCAAGACGCTCTCAGCCTTGCTTGTATCAGCTCTAGTCCTGTAAACGTAGTTCTTTATAGGGCATGGAACGTATTTAGGCTCCATCTCACTCCCAAGGGCCTTTTCTATCATCGAATAGACTTCGTTGAAGCTGGTCTCAATTCCAGTCCCCACGTTGAATATTCCCTCTTCCTCGGATTCCATTGAAAGGATAAATGCGTCAACAACGTCCTCCACGTAAATAAAATCCCTTGTCTGGCTTCCGTCTCCGAAGATAACGGGAGCCTCCCCCTAATCAGGTACCAGATGAATTGGGATATCATGTTTGCGTCTTGCCCTTTGGAAGCTCGTTTTCTCCGTATACGCTGAAAAGCCTCAAGCCAACGCTTCTCACATCGTACAACTTTGAATAAAGCTCCGAAAGCCTTTCAAGATAGTATCTGGCCTCGGTGTAGTAGTCGTTAACGAAGATCGACATGTCTTCCTTATATGGAAGAGGTTTCCATTGTAAAGGATGAGGTCGAAGCATAAACCAAGCTGCACCCCCTCTTCTTGCAGAACTCCAAAACGGAAATGCCATCTTCAACGACTTCTGAGACGAGATTTGTGTTCTCAACATACATGGGGAAAGAGGAGTAGATACCTAGATGAAAACCCCATCTACCTCCTCTTTTAGCCCCAAGATCCTTTTGCTCCTTCCCTTGATCAGCTTAATCTCATCTATAACTTCTTTAAGATTTGAGATGGATCCTGTGTGGAAGTTATCTATGACAATTGCGTTGCAACCTAGCTGAAGCAACCTCTTGACCAACCTGCTCCCTATGAAGCCGGCTCCTCCCGTTACCGCGAAGGTTCCTTCTTTCATGCCCTAGTAAGAGTTCTGTCAAAGTGTTTAAAGCTTGCCCATCATCGCCTTAAGCTTCATCGAAAAAACTGTTTTTAGGAATCTGTACGTGTCCCTTGCAACCTTCATCTTCGACCTTTCCTTTCCATAGATTGTCTTTATCCTAACCTCACCTATTCTAAGGCCGAGCCTTTTTGCAAGGATGAGAGAGGCTGTTTCTCCCTCAAAGCCCTTTGCCTTTACCTTCATGAGCTTCCTCAGAGCCTCCACACTTAACGGATGAATAGATACTGAAATCGGAAGGTCGGATACGCTCCTCAGTTCCTTCACAATGTAGAGCGTATCGCTCAAAACACCCTGATAATTCACTGTTTGGATACAGATTCTTTTAATGCCTGCATCTTTAGCTTTGCTCTCTACGCTTCTCTTA
>JAVCBX010000190.1:0-3507 GCA_037917635.1 Thermoproteota archaeon
GATAATTACGAACGTTGGGTTACTTAGCATAGGGAATATCGTAGAAGAGAGGCTTAGAATCAAAGTTCTCTCCTTAAACCATCGTAAGAGGAAGTTGGAGTGGAGGCAAGTCCTAAATTGGTTCATAAATGGGGAAACTCGGGAATTTATCGAACTCTCAGTCTTAACGAAATTGGGAATCAATGACGTCTTTATAACTCCAAATCACATAATTTACACGAAAAATGGAGCTAGAAGGGCAGAAGAGCTCAGAAAGGGGGATTACGTAATTTCAGCCTCGATGTATGGACCTAGCAAGATAGAGCTAGGGTTTGGGAAGGTGATCTCCATCAAAAGCGCGGATGTGGAAAATCCGAGAAGGTACGACATAGCGGTGGAAGGGAATGGGAATTACTTCGCAGGATCCTTTCTTGTTTCTAACTCTATACCAAAGGGTTTTTATGGTGCTGGAACTGTTAAGATATGGGATAAAGGGACCTATGAGCCGCTCGAAATTAGCGAAGACAAAATTGTGATCGAAATAAAGGGAGCTAAGCTTAAGGGAAGATATGCCCTTATTAGAATGAAATTAAAGGGAAAGCAAGGATATTGGCTTTTTCTGAAAGCAAAGGAACCTAAAAACTAGACTCAACCTTGGTTGCGTTAGCCCTGAGTTTAAAAAACGATGGATCCCTACCTTAACTTATGAGATACAAGATAGTTGGAGACAACCTTCAGATGGTTGTGATAGAGCTAAATCCTGGAGAGAAAATCATAGCCGAGGCAGGAGCCCTCAATCACATGTCAGGAAACGTTAAGATTGAGGCAAAGGTTATAGGAGGGTTCGTAAAAGGCATCTTAAGGAAGATAGCAGGAGAAAGCTTCTTTATGACAGAGTTTAGGTCAATTGGAGGTCCTGGAGTAGTTTCCTTCAGCGGAGTAGTTCCAGGTAAGATAACTGCGATAGAGCTTGATGGAACTAAAGAATACTACTTCCAAAGAGGGGCGTTCTTAGCAGCAACAGAAGGGATAGATGTGGGGCCTGGAATTGCGAGAAGGCTTGGAGCAGCCCTTTTCGGAGGGGAAGGCCTTATACTTGAGAAGGTTTCAGGCGTGGGGACTGTGTTCATCCACGCTGCAGGAGACTTCGTCGAGTACAACCTAAAGCCTGGCCAAGTGCTCAAGGTAGACACGGGACAGCTTGTTGGCTTCGAATCCACGGTTGATTACGACATAGAGAGGGTTAGAGGGATAAGGTCAATGCTTTTCGCTGGAGAAGGCATATTCTTAGCAACCATGAGGGGACCTGGCAAGGTCATACTTCAATCGATGAACGTGAGGGCTTTGGCAAGCACTTTAGCTAGATACATCTCCAGCTCAAGAAGCGGCTTCTCGATTTCTTTGGGAGGGGGAATAAGCTGAGGAAAAGCGATATGGCTATTCTGATTATATTTTTCATTTTATTAGGGGTGATAGGGCTCGCAGCTTTGTTCTTTCTTATCAAGTTCCTTCCATTCCTCATAGCTCTAGTTCTAGCATTCTTAGCAATTATAGTCATAGCTGGTTTGTTGATAAGCGTAATAGGAGTACTTGCAGCTTTTTTTGGAGGGATATATTGCGCCTTAACGAAGAAGCCAAAGCTAACAGGCTCTCCAATGAAGCTTGAGGAAGCAAAGGAGCCAGAAAAGAGGAAGGAAAGAGAGTATAGCTAAGGTATCACGGTAAATCTTATCCTAGTTATCCCAGCTCCCTTGCTCTTCCTGCCAAGAAGTTTTATCTTTCCAATTTCCCCAGTCCTTGAGACGTGGGTACCTCCACAGGGATCGACCCTTAAACCTTCAACCTCCACTATTCTAAGCTTCTCTAGAGCAAGGCACTCAGGCCCAAGTTCCTGGTTGTACTTCTGAAATATGGATTGGGCTTCATCCTTTTCTACGAACCTAGCTATTACGGGAAAATCTGATTTTACAATGGAATTTGCTTCTTCTTCTATTTTAGGAAGATTTTCAGCAGATATTCTTGCCTTGAAGTCCAATCTAGATCTTTCTAAATCTATCCCGCTTCCCCAGACCTTTGCAGGTCCTATAACCCTGTGAACAGCTGATTCCAAGATATGAGCAGCGGTGTGCATTCTCATGAGCCTGTATCTCCTCTCCCAGTCTAAGAATCCCCTTACCTTGTTTCCAACTGAAATTTCTCCCTCAGCATCCCCCAAGTGCAAGATCTCCTTACCTTCCTCCTTAACCCAAGAGACCTTGAATAAGAAGTCCTTGCCCTTTATCCTTCCTGTGTCAGGCGGCTGACCTCCTCCTTCCGGGTAAAATGCAGTCCTATTCAGAATTAAGCTAAGCTTTCCCTCAGCTTCGCGGATGCCTACAACTACCGCATCAAATTCCCTCAGGTATTGATCCTCGTAATAGAGTCGCCTCGTCATTTTCACCTTACTTCATGGGGAATTACTTTTATTCATTTCTTTATGCAGTCCTAAGAACCTTCATTAGCTGAAATCTTTGCGTCCCTCAAATTGATTTAAAAAATCCTGAGCCATATCCCTATGGATGCTTCTTATCGATAAACTGGTGGATAAGATAAGTGACCTCATCTATAAAATAGCTTCATCAATACAAATACCAGTCTATCAGAGATATTTGGAAAGAACCGTTAGGAAGGGACCCATTCCAAAGCACGTTGCCATAATTCTCAATGGAAACAGGAGGTTTGCGATGAGAAAGAACCTCTCAATAGAGGAGGGCTACGCCTTGGGGGCAGATAAGGTGAAACAAATCTTAGATTGGTGCGATGAGCTTGGAATTCAGCACGTAACCCTGTATTCCTTCTCAACTGAGAACTTTAATAGGCCAAGAGAACAAGTTGAGGCCATCTTAGGAGTGATAAAGGATAAACTGGAGGAGGTCCTTTCCAATCTAGATGAGTTAAGGGGGAAGAAAACAAGGGTGAGGATAATAGGAAGGTTGAACCTTCTACCTGCCGAGATAAGGAGGCTTGCGATGAAGGTTCAGGAGAAAACTTCCGACTTTGGATCAAAAACGATAATCCTCGCAATCGCCTACGGAGGAAGAGCAGAGATCTTGGATGCTGTTAAGAAGATAGCTGAGGAGGTGAAAGAAGGGAAGTTAAGTCCAGACGAGATAGATGAGGATACTTTTAGGTCCTATCTCTATCTTAAGGACATTCCAGACCCTGATCTCATCATAAGGACCTCTGGAGAGGAGAGGATAAGCAACTTCCTCCTATGGCACATTGCTTATTCAGAACTCTATTTCTGCGAGGCCTACCTTCCAGAGTTCAGGAAGATAGACTTTCTAAGGGCAATCAGGGACTACCAGAGAAGGAGTAGAAGGTTCGGGGTCTAAACCTCTTTTTCTGGCAAGACCTCTTTTAGCAAGCTTAAGACGCTGGATAGGTTTTCTTTCGCAATAATTGATTGATTAAAGAGCTCTAAGTCTCCATAAGGCCCCACAACTGCTGGAAGATTTTCTAAAATGAATCGAAGCCTCTTTAAAACTC
>JAVCBX010000066.1:0-3493 GCA_037917635.1 Thermoproteota archaeon
GTCTTATAAGAGGCTAGGAGAAGCTGGGAGATATAGGCTGGAAATCTTAACTAGGAGAATTGTTGCTGAGACAAAAACTGCCTCTCATCTACATCCACATGAATAATGCTTATATCCCCTTGTCGTCTCAAGGCGGGATGAACTCACTGACAAAAACGTTGATTGCCTTATTAGCCCTAATTCTTGCCATTACAATTTTGTCTCTTTTATTCGGGAAGAAAACGGAAATTGAAGCTGAAATGGCTCCAGATTTTGAACTAGAAGCGCTAGACGGAAGTAAAGTTAAGCTAAGCGATTTCAGGGGGCAAGTAGTGATCTTGGACTTCTGGGCCACTTGGTGTAGTCCCTGCAGGAGGCAAATGGGGAATCTAAAGGAGCTAAAAAAGGTTGTTGGGGATGAAGTTGTGATATTATCCATAGACGTTGCTGAGAGCAAGCAAAAGGTTCAAAGTTATGTTTCAAAGGAGGAGGTGGATTGGATCGTTTTGCTTGATAAAAAAGGTGATGCTGCGAGGGCATATAAAGTGAAGGCAATACCAACCATAGTTATAATTGACAAAGAAGGAAGGGTAAGGGAGAAATTCATAGGAGTTACGTCAGCTGAGGCCCTCTTAACTACAATAGAATCTATTATTTCTGGATAGCATAGATTTTTTTGGGAATGCCTTGAGAATCCGTTTTGGTGAGATTGATTTTAGGACATCGAAGAGGTTGGAAGTTTTGGACCTAACTGATCGAGTTGAAGGTTTCGTTTCGGAATCCGGGATTAAAAACGGCTTTTTATTAATTTGGGAGCCTCACACAACAGCTACGTTAGCAGTTAACGAAGCGGATCCAGATCTATGGCAGGACATCTTGGATAAGTTCAAAGAACTGGTCCCTGTCCAAGGGAACTACAGGCACAACAAAAAGTACGGGGGAATTCCTCGGGAACAGAACGCTCACGCCCACATACTTAACTGTTTGAGCGGATCTTGTCTAAACATCCCTCTGATGGGAGGGAGACTAGCTCTTGGAACTTGGCAGAGGATACTCTTCATAGAGCTCGATGGTCCGAGATCTAGAAGAGTACTCTTACAAGCCATGGGGATGGAGGAATGAAATATGCAGTACTGGCAGATGGAGTTTAAATATCTCATCATAAATCAAAATTGGGAGATCCTCAATTGGAGGAAAGGGTAGAGTTCAAACCTATTCCAGCCAAGGATTTGCTGATTGAAATAACCTCGACTTCTGAGTTAATGATAGACTTAGCGTATGCTTCCGCAGTTTTCAACGACGAAGATCTGGCCCACAAGGTGGTTGAGCTAAGCGACAGAGTCGACCTGCTTTGCCATCAGCTGGCTATGATAATAGCGATTGCTGCAAGGGATAAGGAGGATGCTGAATCAATGCTTGGGCTTTGGGTGCTCGCCTCAAACTCTAACAAGATATCAGATGCAGCCACTGATGTTGCTTACACGATTCTCAGAGGCTTTGGAATACCGAAAATAGCTTCAGAAGCTTTTAAAGAAGTTGAAGAGAGACTAGGAAGGTTTATCCTTGCGCCAGATTCTATTTTGGTTGGAAGAAGTCCGAAGGAGCTTGCCCTTGAAGGGAAGATAGGAGTCGACATAATTGCAATTAGACGAGGGGAGAAGTGGATTCTAGACCCTTCGGATGTTTTAATGAATCCAAACGATCTGATATTGGTCAGAGGAGATAGGGAAGGCCTTTTTGCATTTAAGAAAATAGCATCAGGTGAGCTTAAGGAGTTCAGGGTACCTGAGCTTCCGCCTTCAAAGGAGAGAGAAGCAAAAACTCCAGAAGAGAGGCTTGGAAGCATGCTTGCCGATCTTATAGACCTGGCCAAGCTCTCGGTAGATCTGGCTCATTCTAGCTTTCTTTACTTTAACCAGGACATAGCCAAGGAGGTTGAGAAACTTGAAGCGCTAGTCGATGTGCTCCACACGGATCTGGAGCTTGAGGCTATAAGAACTGGGAGGGAGAGGGAGATACCTGAAGAGAAGATACTTGGGCTCCTTAGACTTGCATTGTCAGCCGAGAACATAACAGATGCTGCAAGATCAATTGCAGAAGTTGTCATAGGCGGAGTTAGGCCTCATCCAATCGTTGAAGACGTTATGAGGGAGAAGGCTGACACGGTCTTCATGGTAAAAGTGGAAGAGAAAAGTGGAGTTGTTGGAAGGAGTTTGGCCGAGTTAGAACTGGAGGAGATGGGTCTAAGGGTGATAGCAGTCAAGAGAAGGGATAGATGGGTGTACAAGCCAACTCCTTCATTTATCCTAAGAGGAGGAGACCAGTTGATAGTTAGTGGCTATAAGGAGGGAAGAAAAAGCTTTGAGAAGCTAGTTCTTGAGGCAAGGGAGAAGCAGTAGACTTTTGATTGAATCTCTGGTGAGGAGAAATCTCCCCTGCGATCGAATACTTTTTAAATGACTTAATGTTAGCCTTACTGCAAGGAGGAGGATGCGTAGTTGAATAGCGGAGGGGCTATGAGATGGGGCAACCCAAGAACTAAGGACGAGAACACTCAGCAGGCTCTCTACCACGACTCAGTCGTTAATAGCTCTTACCTTTGACTTATTCGGAATTTTTGCAGGAGGGTTTGTCTTCCTACTTTCATCACGCTTCGTTAAGTTTCCGTGGATTCTCGCCCTTTTTCCACCTGTTTTAACGGTTCGAGGAAACATAAGCGGAGTTTTTTCAGGAAGGCTAAGTACCGCACTTCACACTGGAGAGATCAAGGCCTCGTTCACTAATAATACTGAAGAGTTCACCCTTTTGCTAAAATCGACCTTTACTTTGGCCTCTATAAACTCGCTTGGTGTAGGTCTCACTTCCTTTGTGCTAAATTATAAACTAAATCAGGCACAATTGAGCGAACTGCCTATATACGCTGTCCTGCCGATTTTCGCATGCATAGCCTCAGTTCTAGCTTCTCTCCCCTTAGTGATGATAATTGCCTTCTTGAGCTTTAAGAGGGGACTTGACCCAGATATACTCGTCTATCCCGTTGCCTCCACCGTAAACGACGTTATAGTTTCCCTCTTCTTTTATTTCACGGTAAAACTGATTGAGAAAGGTTATCTTAACCCTTTGTTCCTTTTTTCCTCAATTTTCTTGGGTCTTTCCCTATCCTTCTTCATTCAGCACCTAAACGACCCCTCATTTAGGAGGGGCTTTAGGGAAGGTGGAATAAGCATACTCCTTGCAAGCGCATTTAGCAGCATCGGTGGGTCTATTTTGGCAGGAATCAGATCGAAAATAAGTCTTCTGCCAGCGCTAGTGGCCATCTATCCCGCGATGATGGATACGATGGGAGATATAGGCTCAATAGTCGGCTCCCTAACGACGACGAAGTTGGCTCTCGGTTATGATGGAACTTTGAAGAGAAGGGTTGGCCACTTTATAAGGGATGTCTTATCGGTAGAAGCCTCTGCCTTCTTAATTTACTTAATTATGGGATTTATGGGAAGCTTTCTCCATAGAA
>JAVCBX010000163.1:0-3491 GCA_037917635.1 Thermoproteota archaeon
GCTTCAAGGTGTTTAGAGTTGAAATAGCGATAAGGGATGGTTCCTATTGAAGAGGTATCCTCAATATAATTGGTATCAGACCAATAGCTATCGGTATCATCAATCATTGAATAAGAGTAACTTCCATGCAAAGAGTTTATACTATCTCGATAGTGTTCGAGAATCTCCTTTATGTGAGCATCAATCTTCTTGGGTGGAATCTCATAAGCTAAGTCTGTTCCGGTTCTTAGGAAGTCATTTTGGAGTTTTGAAATGGCTCCCAAGCAGGTGACTCCAGTCTGCTCTTCTCCTTCACGGAAGATTGGATCTATACTGACTATATAGCCATAGTAGACAAGTCTCGGCGTGGAACTATATTTGTTCTTTACATAAATCCTAATCTTCTTATTGAAACCAATATCAGAGGGAAGGTCATCAATTCTCTTTCTGAAGACAAGAGTGACGGGGCCGGAACCTCCGAAAAGGCTCTTTTCAATGGAAAGCTCCGAAACCACCTCATCCAAAGTTCTTAGAAAGGTTCCGTTTGTATCATAGAGTTTGTATATTATTTGTCTTTCCGATGTCCTATAAGCCATAGTCTTTTAAGGCGTTGACATGTCAACGCTTTCCTCTTCATAAGAAGGTTTCATACCAAGTAATAAGTTGTTGCAAAGCGAAAGAACCTCCACCTCCGGTAATTGTAACAGTATAATTATTCACTCCAGGCTCAAATTCGGGAAAGACTCCTGAGAAATCCTTCGAGGTTGTCCCCTCTTTCACTGTCATTCCTGCACAATCAATCTCTAAATAGTCTCCATTTGAATCCAAAGTGAGGTTATCGACCTCTATCCAGTCTCCTGTTGTCGTATTTTCGAATTTGATTGCCGTTATTGCTGAAGCTGGCGTTCCACTGACGCTCCATTTCAAGACTGGAAAGGGGCCAAAAGTCCCTCCGAAATCAATTGAGTTTGAATAAGGAGAGGAGGTGATGGTTTTGCTATCCTGACTTTGAGTTGTCTTGGTTGCCCAGGGTAAAGCAACAAATTCGATGGTAAAGGGAAGCCTATTTATATGGAAATGTTCTTCCGGCACATCAATTCGACTGACCGTTGCTTTATATCTCAAGACATCCGTTCCATAATCGATGTCCAAGTCTTTCTCTTGAGGCCTTAAAGCTTTGAAGAGATTATCTCTGGCAGTTCTCAAGGCATCTTCAGAATCTGCCCTTATCCAACCAGTTAGAGTTATAACCTTGCGACTGTAATAAGTATCAACAACATCAAAGCCTCCAGTCCTTGGCCTGGGCTTGGTATCTATAACCTTTTCAGCTAAGTGTCTATAATTGATATTGGTTGTCGTGTAAGTGTCATTCTGTAAGTCAAAGCCGTTAAAGGTTACGTTGATGGTTGCCATATTAGTAAGCTCCTAGCTTGGCCCAACGTTGTCTTTGAGAGAGGACACTTTTGACAGCATCGGCAATTCTCTGAATATCTTCCATCTCTCTGACGATGGGCCTATTTATATTAATTGTTATGCTGCTTGAAACTTCATGAGCTGGAATTATTCTTTCACCTCCATGAGCGACAATCAATCTTGGCATACCTCTTGGTCCAGGAACTATCCCGCCAAATTGAAATGGCAACAATTCCCTTGCATATTCCCAGAATCTCCTCTCCCAAGGCCAGGGAACGACTATCTCTTCCAAAGCCCTTCTTCTTATTCTCATATTTTCCTGAATGATTCTGGTAGCTCTTCTATATTGTTCACTCTGAATGCCATACCTCTCCTTTATCGTTCTAAGATATCTCAATTCTGCATCAACTGCTCGATTTAATGCTCTTTCAAGGCCTTCTACTTCACTCCTAAAATCTCGATAAGCATTTCTAACAGCCATTATCGCTGCTATTGCTGCTCCAACGGTTATAGAAATAGCAAGGGGGGTTGATATAAGTGTCGCTAGACCCCTCCACGCTCTCTTGATTGTTTCAATGGGGTGAAGGAGAGTAGAAAGAAGTGCTCCAGCTATTCCAGCTATTGCTTTGATAATTCCTGGTGCCCAAGTCAAGGTGATATAGGTAAGGAGACCAGCAAAGAGACCTTGAAGAAGTGGATGAAGTTTCGAAAATTCATTCCAAATAGCGAGAACGGCCTGCTTTGCTAAATTAGGCAAGTCTTTCAACACGTCAGTTATGCTTCTAAAAGATTTCTCAACCTCTGCTTGAGTCTGATTAGCAACATTCCCAACCTCTTGAATTTGAGAAATTAAGTTACTAAAGAGCCCTCCTTCCTCTTCGGTTTGTTCACCCCTTCTTCTCAAATACCTTTCCCAATCCTCATTCTCTCTTCTTAATCGTTTCTCAAGATCCTTTATTCTCATTTGATCCGCCCAAAGACCTTTTGATCTCTCTCTTTCTAACTCCTCCATAATATCTTCAACCTTCCTTTCGTGGGCAATCTTAGCATCTTCAAATCTCTCTTTCTCCTTTTCAGTCATGCTTCTTGTTATCTTATCATGAAGAAGGCCTAGCTCCTCCAAACTCTTGCCCGTCCCCTTCACCGTCTGCATAACCCGTTCGAGTGCTCCTTTATAATAATCCCATCTTCCCGTAGCTTTCAAAACTCCATAAGTTACAAATCCTATCAAAGCGCCCAATCCAGTAAGAATGAGGACAAACTTGCTCATTGCCATAGAGGTTAATCCAAGCATAGCCATCAATCCTTGAAGGCCTGAAGTTATCATTGGCAAGATTGCTCCAATTGCTGCAAAGGCTGAAAGGAAGAGAGCGGCTCCAGTTGCCATTGTCATCAACATAGCAACAACACCACCTCCACTTCTGGCTAGTCCAGCAAATCCTTTAGCTAAACCAGAAATCATATCTGCAACTGTGCCTATTACCGGAGCCAAGGCTTGGCCGAAAGCCACTCTTAAATCATAAACACTTGCCGAAGCTCTTCCTAAGGCTCCTGAAAGCAAGCCCATTGCCTTTCTATGATAGCCTGCATAGATAGCGCTCTCTTTCAAGACTACGTTTGCCATCCCATAAGCCTTTTCAACTTCTGAGAGTTGATTCCTATTCTTTCCATAAATCTTGGTTGCTTCTTCAACCCCTTTGTTTATCAACCCTTGAATTAAGGTTGCATCCGCTAATTGTTCTCTAAAATATCGAATACCCTCTGTTGTCTTCAAAACTGCCTCTCCGAAACTATATTGAGCTTCTCTGGCAACAATTGAACGATCTAACAAAGCCCACATCAGCTTCTCAACAGTATCGATATCTAGGCCAGTTGCAAGCAAATTCCTCACAGCCATCGCTGCTTGGTTAAAAGGGATCAAACCAGTCTCAGCCAAGCTTTGAATCAATCTCTTAGCTCGTTCAGTGTCTTGTCCCCAAGCCATTGACTCAGCAGCTAAGCCGAGCATGGCTTCTTCGGATTCAACAGCTGCTAGAGTGAAATTCCTCATGGCCAAGACCATTCCACCAGCCATGGCTCCGACCGCCAAGCTGAGATAG
>JAVCBX010000049.1:0-3470 GCA_037917635.1 Thermoproteota archaeon
GCTTGGGCTTCCACACTGCTCCTAACCTTGGTTTCCCCTCTAAACCTCCATAGGCCTGTTTTGGGCGACAATATCTCTATCTCAAGCTCCTCTATTACAGCATCGGATAGGAGGATCTCCCTCTCGTGTACAGAGACCAACGCGTTGCATAGGATCGTTCTTGAGGTCCTGTCCTCCTCCACCACTGTGAGCTCCAAGGAATCTGGGATGAAATAGCTCAAAACCTCTCCTCCCGCTGTATCGAGCATTTCCAGCACTGCATTGGCTGGAGGAGGCCACAGCCCCAACTTGTCAGCTATCTGATAAGGGATGTGCACATCTAAAGTGTCAGTTGTAAAGCCCGTGTTGAGAAGAGCCGACTCAACCACGCTGCTTCTCTTAAACTTGCTCCTCAGCCTCACCCTTACCCTTACGGGCAAGCTCCTCTCCTCCTATTGGAACCAATAAGCCCAGCTTAACGCCCCTCTTCATCCTTCCAAGCCTTTTCTTAGGCCTCAACCACTCCTCATTCCTTTCCTTCATGATGCTCAAGCCTTCATCCCCAAGGGAGTTATTAATTTAGCTAATAATCTAAACTTTCTCCTCAGGATAAATTAGTATTCCATTTATTACCTCTGCAAATTCCGTTAGTTTGTGTTCGACACTTCTTTCCTCATCTATTATGTGAATCACCTTGTGACCCTTGACTAGGAGATAATCGGCCAATATCCTCCGGTGACATCCCCAGTAGAACTTCTCTGCGCACATTATTGCTGCCCTCCTTCTCCTCGATAGCTCCAACAGCCTCTCTACACCCTTCTTAAACTCCACGGTTAGGGTGTGATCCGCGTAGTTCCTAAAGCCAGCGCTTCTCCAGCCCTTGTTGGGAGATTTCTCGCCAAGCCCTTTACTCCTTCTTCCCCCAAGCTCCTTACCAAACCACTCATAACCTATTCCTTGCTCAAGAAGGGATTTCTTCAGATTGTCCCTGTTGAATTGAGGATTCTTTTTTGAATAAGGCCAGCTCCTGACGTCTATAAGCAGATCTATCCCATACCTCTTCAGTATCTTTATGAACTCCTCTAGGCTCCTTGTTGAGTGGCCTATCGTGTAAAGTTTCATGTTAAAGTGTTCAACACTAATAATAGCTATAAGGTTAAAAAGCCGTTAGAGCTTAAATCGATCCGGGATAAGATAACCTATCTATGTTTATTTTTTCTTTACCTACAACCTACGTGAACTCTAGGCTTAAGATGGGGTCTCACCAATCGCTAGAGTTTCGCGCATCGCGGCACTCGCGCGATCTCGGATAACTTTAAAGGAGGACCTATTGAGAGATTGAAGTCTTTGGAAATCCCTCCAAGGTTCCAAGTTATACCCTTAACTCTTGAAGAGTTTCGCAGGCTGTTGAAGAAGAGAGATATCCTAGCCTTGGAGGCAATCGAATTGGGAATAGTGCTTAGGGATTATCTAGGTATAATTCAGCGGTCTCACGTCAGCTAATTAAATCATCTATAGGAAATCTGAAGGATATAGCACGAGCTGAAAGAGAGATAGAAAGTAAAAATCTTGAGGTAGCGCTTAGATTTAAATGATACATGTATTATTTAAATCTCGATGCTTATGAAGGATAAAATCACGAGCATTAGGATCAAGGAGGAACTTTGGAGAAATGCTAAGATATTAGCTATCGAGGAGGGAATTACTTTTAGGGCTCTAATTGAGGAATTGCTGGAATCTGTGGTTCAGGGAGCTAGGTTAGCTAAGGAATTTCAGTTATGGGTGCAGAATGATGTGCTAGAGGTGCTCATGTCTAGGAGAGAGAGGGGGCAGGCTCCCCTCACAATAGTTCATGAGAAGACTGCTGTTGAGCTCGTGAGGGAGGGTAGAGGTGAGTAAGCTAAGTGGTAGAGCTCAATGCTCTATACCTGGATACCAACATTGTTATAGCTAGGTATAAGCCTACAGATCCTCTCTACGAAGATGCCAACAAATTGTTAAGCGATAAGAGCTTTAGATTTTTCATTTCTCCAGTGACATTATTCGAACTATATTCTGTCATTTCGAGGCTACGACCTAATTTGGTTTTATCCCACGAGGCTAGGCATGCATCGATGAATACGATAGTTCGCTTCATGATGGAAGATTGTAACTTAAAGCTAATATCTAAAACCTTTTTGGCAGCTCCCTATTTCCTAGGTGAAAGAATTAGGTTACCTTTAGAGTATTGGCTGTCAATGATGCTAGCTGAAAAGTTGAGATTAAGGGCTTTAGACTTGCTTCACATTGCTTACGCTGCTATGTTAAGGGATGAGTTAAAAACATTTGTAACGGGGGATGATGAGATCCTAGAGCGAAAGGAAGCCATAAAAAAGGCTGTTGATCTTGAGATAAGGCATCCAAGCGATCTTTTATAGGAGCGGTAAGCGCGCTTTCCATGAACCCGAGCGTGAGGTGAAAAGGAGGTCTGTGGTGAAGGGCCTTTTAGGGAAGATATAGGAGAAGATGTATTTCGGATCGAGTTAATAAACTTAGAAGAGATAAACTGGTAGCGCGCTGGTCATCCTAGAGCGGAACTCTTGCAGCAGGAAATCGGAAGCTTGCCGGTATCTCCGGCTCCCGCGCGCTAAGATCTAATAAGTTTATCTCAATTTCCCTTAGCTAGTTATCCTTAGACAATTCTACAGTCCTCAGAGAGTGTAAAAAGTGGGGAGGCTTCTACTCAATCGTTGTTCTTCTAAACACCATGGCAGAAAGGCCCACGAAGACTGCAGATATTATTGTAAGCACGGCCATGTCAAACCAAAGGTCGTTCATCCCCACGCTAGTTAAGGCAATCCTTGCCCCATCCACGCCATAAGTAAGGGGATTCACCATTGCGATCGCTTTCATCCATGATGGCATGGTCTCGACGGGGTAGAAAGCCCCGCTAAGGAATAGGATGGGCATTGAAATGAACGTGTTTATCAACTGAAAGCCCTCCATGCTGGTCATCACAGATCCGAGAATTATTCCTACGCTAGTGAAGCAAATAGCTACCAACAGCATGAACACCAGAACTGTGGGAATTCTCAATATATTTATGTTAGGCGCTATTAGGCTTGATAGAAGCAGTATTAGAGTACCCCTTATGACAGAGGTAGTAGAATCTCCCAATGCCCTTCCTAGTATAGTTGCTTCCCTTGGAACTGGAGCTACCAATACCTCTTTTAGGAAGCCAAATTCCTTGTCCCAGATCACTGAAATCCCTGACATGAATGAACCCATAAAAACGCTCATCATTACAATTCCAGGAGCCAAGAAGGGAAGGTATTGGATGCTGTTTCTCGTCGCTCCTGATGAGATCATACCAAAAGATCTTGAAAAACCAAGACCGAATAGAATGAGCCAGAATATTGGCTGAATGATGGAACCAACAACCCTTGACCTTGCTCTAACGAATCTCTTTACCTGCCTGTACCACATTATGTAAACAGTCCTTAGGATGGGGA
>JAVCBX010000102.1:0-3453 GCA_037917635.1 Thermoproteota archaeon
ATCAAAACTGGGGTGTTGCAGCCTTATCCGAAACTCGAGAGCAAGGTGAAGGAGTGGGAGAGGCTGCCATGAGCCAGACCACTCCGACTTCCCTCCCCCCCTTAACACTATGAAGGAGGCAGGCTACGAAACGGGAACAGAACGAGACAGAACAGAACTCGGGATGGTGGCAGAAAATGAGTGAAATTATCTTCCTCGGGACTGGACCAACTAAACCTGTAAGGAGAAAGGCGAGGAGGAGTGAGAGGACGAACTCGTCCATCTTACTCAAAACAGACAACTCAATCCTGATAGACTGCACTCCGAACTTTCTGGAGCAAATCAGCAGGGAGGACATCGATCCAGAGGAGATAGACTATGTTTTCATAACCCACGGACACAAAGATTGCATCTCTGGTTTACCTCAATTAGACAAGTTAGCTTTGAGGAAAATCCCTCTCTACGCCAGCAGAAAAACCCTGAGCAGAATTCAGGAGAATTTCAAACTCAAGAATTTCGAATTCAGAGAGTTCCAATGCTACGAGGAAATAAAGATGAATTATCCGGTAAATTGGCGTCTGCACTATACTCCAGTTTTACTGAGGGAGAAATCAAGCTGACCCACGCAAGGACGGCCGAGCTTGTGAAGCTGGTTGAGAATTCATATAGGGACGTTAACATAGCCTTTGCAAACAGCATTGCCTTGGCTTGTGAAGCGCTTGGAGTGGATGTTGATGAGGTGAGGGATCTTGCTAACCTCCATCCAAGAGTTAACATCTTGAAGCCTGGCATAGGAGTTGGAGGAAGCTGTCTGACCAAGGATCCATATCTCTTACTCAATTGCGCGTTGAATCATGGGGTTAAGCTTCGCCTCATTGGAGTTGCTAGAAAGTTGAATGAAGAGTTACCGAAGCACGCGGCAAAATTGATAATGGAAGCTTTGGAAAGCCTTAGAAAGGATCCAAAGGAAACGTTAGTAGCCGTACTGGGAATTACATATAAGGGAGATGTAAGCGATTATAGAAACAGCCCTGTCTTAGAGCTGATACGCATATTGAAGGAGGAAGGATATAATGTTAGGGTATTCGATCCCTTGGTCGAGCCCCCAAATAACTTAGGAAAAGTCTGTAAGAGCTTGGAGGAAGCTGTGAAGGGAGCTGATTGCGTAGTAATAGGAGCAGAGCACTCAATCTTCCTTAAGATGGACTTAAATGAGATTAGAAGGCTTTGCGGGGGACATGCGATATTCTTTGATGGGAAACATGTTTTCAGCAGGAAGTCGGTGGAAGAGGCAGGTTTTGATTATTT
This sequence comes from Thermoproteota archaeon, assembly GCA_037917635.1. Taxonomy (GTDB): domain Archaea; phylum Korarchaeota; class Korarchaeia; order Korarchaeales; family Korarchaeaceae; genus QMVU01. The sequence goes on from JAVCBX010000102.1 coordinate 1,288, forward strand.
AAGCGTTGGTTCTCCGCTAGAAATCATAAGAACATCGAGAGAAATTGCGGAACGTCGTATATACGAATCTTAGGCTTTCCTCTAGTTATCTCCCTTGCGATAAGGTAAAGTGCCGAGTCCAAAAAAATCAAAGAGTTTATCTTCATTTCACTAGCAACTTGAAGCATCTTTAAGAAATGCCCTCTTATTCCTTTTGAACCCGCTTTATAAGATAACAGCGATCCCTTTCCACAAACAGCCCAAGAGGGCATTTCTACAATTTTTATACCATTAATCTGGGATAGAACACCTTCTGCTATGAAGTTAAGCTCCTGTGAATCGCAATATCCTATTATTCCTACCTCCAATCCCTTTTTAGAATCCTTAAACTTTAACTTGCCTTGATCAACTGCTTCCTTTATCGCCTCGATTATGTGAATCGTTTCCCTCCCAGTATCCTTAATGAAATCTAAGCAAGGTCTAGTTAGAACCACTAGCTTCTTAGGGCCAAATTCATTTAGCTGTTTTCTACATTCATCCAACGCTTCTTCTGAAAGGTATTTGTAGCCAGCTAGCCTTAAGAAGGCTCCACAGCAAAGCTCCTCCTTCCCAATCGTATCTATATCCATGAATCGTTTGAGAAGGTAGTAAGCTGCTACGGCCGATTCTGGAACCTCGCTTGTAAGACAAGTTGAGAAGAAAAGGACATCCCTTTTCCTAGGTTCGTGATCTGGAGGAAGCCATTTTGCCTTAGTTTCCCTGCTTCCGAAGGCTAACTTTTCCTCAGAAAGCTTGGTTGGCATGCTAGCTATTTTAGAAGGTGGGACATATCCCTGATCTATTAGGGCTTCCCTCACTGAGAGTATCAGTTTCGAGATTGGGATTCCTATGGGGCAAGCTTCATCACAAAGCCCGCACAACATGCACTCATACGCATATTCGATGAAGTCTACAGATATTCCAAGCTCCTCTTCAACCAACTTTGGAATCTGTAGGTAAGCCCTTGGCCCCAACATTTCCCTCTTCTCCTGAGAATTATAGATAGGGCATGCGTGATTACAAGCTCCGCATCTTATGCAGAGCTCTAAGCTCCTAGATAGTGATTGAGGAAGCACTCCCATTTACATCTCCTCAAGAGAGATGATCTTACCTGGATTCATTATGTTATTAGGATCTAGGCTTCTTTTCAGTGAACCTAGAAGTTTGGCAGCATCTGGCGATGACTTTAAGTGTTGCTCGATCATGGAGACCCCGATTCCAGTTCCAAAACCTATTGAACCTTCCAATCTAGAGACCCAATCCCCTACAAAAGAAATTGCTTTACTAGCCCTTTCCATTTCCTTCTTCTTTCCGGGATCGAATAGAAATGTGGCAATTATCCATCCCATGGCTGGATGGAATGTTGTAAGAGAGGGAAGATTTAACCTCATCGAGGCTTGATCTATTCTTTGAAGGATATCTCTCATTCTTTCCTTTTGAATAGAGAAGCTAATGGACAAACCAGCCATTTCCTTGGTTTTCATAACATCGTAAAGCACGGAAACCTTGCTCCAATACTCATCTATCCCCCCGTCTTCAATCTCCTCAAATTCTACCGGTTCTAAAGCTGAAATTATCTCCCTTAACTTTGGAACCCAAGCGGAGAGTAACAAGGGGTCTCCCCTAAGCTCTATCAGCCCGACGAAGTCGATGTAATCTGCGGTAATCTCTTCCCCTATCTCCTTTAGAGCATCCCTGTAGATGGCTTGAAAGGCCGCTATCCTTATTCCTCTTTTCTCAGCTTCATGTACAATGGAAACAGCGTCCGAACTATCGCTCATTTTGATGTAAAAGGCATGTCTTGCTTCTGGTTCTGGGACGAGCCTTACAGTTGCTTTTGTTATTATGCCTAACGTTCCTTCAGAGCCTACAATCAAGTCAATTAAGTGTATTTGTTTAGAGGGCGACTTTGCACCGAGCTGAACCCTTTCTCCCCTCGGCAACACAACCTCAACTTCAAAGACATTGTCCCTAGCCGTACCGTATATGGCAGATAGCGGGCATGCTGAGTCCTCCGCAAGTATGCCCCCTATCGTAGATAGGCCCCTCGCTTCGGGATCTATTGGATAAAAACCCAGCTCTCTAATCGCTTCGTTTAGCTCCTTAACCGTTATTCCTGCCTCAACAGTTACGAGCATGTCTTCTTCG
>JAVCBX010000074.1:0-3453 GCA_037917635.1 Thermoproteota archaeon
CAACGTGCTCCCCAGATTTTTCAGACCTTCTTCATTTTATATTTTTGAGAACAGAATTTCTGAGTTGTTTTACAGCCGTAAAAATATCTTCCTTGCCAAAAATGGCTGATCCCGAAATCAAAACAGATGCTCCAGAACTAACGACCAAGGGAGCCGTATCGGGATTTATCCCCCCGTCAACTGCTATTTTGACAGAAAGGCCCCTTCTATTTATCTCCTCCCTCAGCTTAGAGATCTTCCTGAGCATGTGCCTCATGAACCTCTGGCCTCCAAAACCCGGTTCAACCGTCATGACAAGAACTTCGTCGACCGAATCCAGGATAAAATCTATCTCCTGCAAAGAGGTTGCGGGATTTAAGGCAACTCCCACCCTCTTATCCATCTTTCTAAGCTCTTCGATGATATAAAAGGGTCTTTTGCAGGATTCTATGTGAAAATAGATTAGATCAGCTCCTATCTCAGCAAATCTTATTGCATATCTCTCTGGGAGAAGTACCATGAGATGAACGTCAAAGGGGAGTGAGGAAACTCCTCTAAGCGATTTAACTACGCAAGTTCCCATGCTCAGATTCGGTACAAAGTTTCCATCCATAACGTCGAAATGAATCCTATCAACCCCTGCTTCTTCTGCATTTCGAACTAAATTTCCCAATTTAGAGAAATCAGCAGAGAGTAACGATGCAGAAAGCTCTATTCTCATAAAAATCACCTGGAGAACTTTTCGATAACAAACCGAATTTACTTATTAAAAGAACCTGGCCACGATCTCGGTTCTTGGGATGTTGATGTTAATTTTGATTTATAGCTATAAATTAGAACTAATAAGGAAGCAGGGTTGTAGCAAATCCCAGATCCTGTGGCTGATGCTCCGAGGGTGTCTAAATGAAAAGAGTGGAGACGACCGTAAAACTAATCAACAAAGTTGGATTGCACGCCAGACCTGCATCTTTATTTGTTCAGACGGCGAAAAAATTCAAATCCAATATTAGAGTTAGGAAGAACGGAAACGAGGTCGATGCAAAGAGCATTCTAGGGGTTCTCTCCTTGGGAGCCGAGTGCGGACATATCATAACGATAATTGCAGAAGGACCTGACGCTGAGGAGGCAATAGACACCTTAGTGACCCTCATTAAGAATAAGTTTGGGGAGGAGTAGTTTAGTTGAAGAAGTTTAAGGGGATACCTGCATCGCCTGGTATAGCGATAGGAAAGGCTTACTTATTCAAAAGAGAGAAAGTAGAAATCGTTAAGAAGGAAATCCCTCCAGAACTCGTGAATAAAGAGGTAAAAAGGTTTCATGAAAGCCTTATGAAGGCCAAGAATTACCTTAATGAGCTCATAAAGAAGGTAAGAAGTGAGGTAGGTGAGAAAGAGGCTGAGATCTACGAAGCTCAGCTCATGATGCTAGAGGACGAATCTTCATTCATCAAGCCCGTTGAGAAGATGATTTCTGAGGGAGTTTGTGCTGAATACGCGGTTGAAAAGGTATTGGAGCAAATGATTTCCCTCTTGAGCTCTATGGATAGCGAGTACATGAGAGAGAGGGCGATGGATGTTAAGGACGTAAAGGAACTTGTAATAAGCTTTTTAACGGGCAAAGGAAGGAGAAGGGAGCATCTTTCTGAGGAATCCATAGTGGTTGCTGAGGAGCTCCTCCCAAGCGACATAGCTTCTTTAAACAAGAGCAAAATCATGGCTTTTGTAACAGATAAGGGTGGTCCGACGTCTCACGTTGCGATAGTTGCTAGGACGATGAAAGTTCCAGCAGTGGTGGGGGCTGAGGGTTTCTCATCTCAAATAAAGGGAGGAGAACTTCTCGTTGTGGACGGAAGGGAGGGATCGATCGTAATAAATCCCACAGAGGAAGTTCTTTCCGAATACAGAAGGAGAAAGATGGAAGGAGAAGTTTTATTTGTGGAGCTTTTGAAGGAAGCTTCTCTTCCAGCCGTTACGATTGATGGATTCAAGTTCAAGGTGTATGCGAATGTTGGGAATCTGAAGGATGTGAAGGATGCAATTCGCTATGGAGCTGAGGGAATAGGATTGCTGAGGACGGAGTTCATGTATACTGACAGGGAAGCTCTTCCCAGCGAGGAAGAGCTCCTCGAAACCTTCCTTGAAATAGCTCAGATAATGGGAGACAGACCTGTTATTGTCAGAACGTTGGATATAGGATGCGACAAGCCTCTTCCTTACTTAAGAATGCCAGAAGAGGAAAACCCCTTCTTGGGTTGTAGGGGCATAAGGTTCACGCTTAAAAATCCTGATATCCTGAGAGTTCAGTTCAAGGCCATCCTGAGAGCTGCGAGCAAAGGAAACTTCAGGATAATGTTTCCCATGATAACCAGAGTTGAGGAAGTTGTGAGGGCAAAAGAGCTCTTGAAGGAGGCAATGAATGAGCTTAGATCTAAGGGCATTCCGTTTGGAGAAATAAAGGTTGGGACAATGATAGAAACGCCTGCATCTGCTCTCATCATAGATGCGCTTGCAGAGCATGTCGATTTCTTCAGCATAGGTACAAACGACCTGACTCAGTACGTTATGGCTGCCGATAGGGGGAATGCCAGAGTAGCGGAGCTATACAATCCGCTCCACCCATCAGTCATCAGGATGATCTACAGAATAATAGAGGAAGCTCATAAAGCGAGAAAAGAGGTCGGTATGTGTGGAGAGATGGCATCGGATCCCAAAGCCATTCCTCTTCTTGTGGGAATGGGTCTCGATGAGTTTAGCATGAACCCTCCTTCTATACCTAGGGTAAAGAAGATAATCAGATCCATAAGAAAGGCGAATGCAGAGAAGCTTGTTGAAAAAGTGCTTAAGGCCAAGAGCATATCTGAAGTTGAAGAATGTCTTTCTGGATTTAGAGCCTAATCTTTCTTCTTATTTTCCGGCTTAAGCATCCATTCGATCTATGGAAGAGTTTATTAAAAGCCGGACCCAATGTCGAATTATGCCAGAGGTAAAGGTCGAAATCAACAGGGACGAGTGCATAATGTGTGGAACCTGTTGGTCATTGTGCCCGGACGTTTTTGAAGAGAGTCCGGATGATGGAAAGGCCCAGATAGTCTCCCAGTACAGGGCGGATGATGTTGGAAAGGGCAACGTTCCAAATGAATTAGAGGATTGCGTTAATGAGGCCGCTAACTCCTGTCCAGTTCAAGCAATAAGTGTTGAGAGATCTTAAGTTAACTGCTAAGACTTTAAGCTTCCACCTCCTTGAATCTATCCTTCAGCTTCTCCAAAACCTCGGGTAAAGTCGTGTACTCCATCTCCTCAGGACCGAGCCTGTGAGGCATGAACGGGCCGTGTCTCCTTAAGTAATCCGCAATTTGATTTGCAAAGGCCCTGGCCCTATCAAATGAAACGTCTGCAAACAGATCACTTGGTCCTATGAGCTTTCCATTCTTAACGTTAAACCCAAGACCTACGATCCTAGGAGGTCCATCAAACC
>JAVCBX010000141.1:0-3450 GCA_037917635.1 Thermoproteota archaeon
GCTTTAAGGAAATGGGCAATGATGGTTGTAGGTGAGAGAATAGGGGGGATAAAGGGAATAAAACAGGCAGGTGCTGAGCTTGTTAGAACTGAAAAGGGAGAGGAGTTCGTGATAACGACGCAAGGATCAAACCTTAAGGAGATAATGAAGCTGGAATTCGTTGATCCTACAAGGACAACAACAAATGATTGTTCTGAGATTGCTGAAGTCTTTGGAATAGAAGCTGCCAGGCAAAGCCTTCTGAATGAGTTGTGGGAAGTCCTGAAGGAGCAGGGTCTTGAGGTTGACAGACGCTACATTTCCCTGATCGCTGATGCCATGACTAGAAACGGTAGTTTGGAGGCAGTAAGGCTTTCAGCTATGCACATTCCATCCGGTTACTTCTCACTCGCAAAGAGTCCGCTTAGCCAAATGGCTTTCGAGTGGACTAGGAACGTGGCCCTTATAGCTGCCAGAAAGGGAGAAGACAACCCCATAAACTCCCCGCTTGATGCAATAATAACTGGACAAGTTCCGCCTGTTGGCACTGGAATGGTCTCAGTTAGATGGGATTGGGAGAAGGCTAAGAAGATCTTAGCAAAGGTGGGAAGAAGTGCCTGAGCTTGATTCTGAGATCTGGTTGGCAAGAAAGACGGGAAAAGTTATAATGGGTCTAAAAGGCGTTAGAAGACTGCTTCTTGCTGGAAATGAAAAGCCCAAGCTCATCATACTTGCCTCAAACATCAACAAGGAAGCCAAGGCCGAGATAAAGTATCTCGCAAAGCTCTCCAATGTTCCGGTGTTGGTTTATGATAAAGGGAGTCTCCAATTGGGTAGAGCGCTACATAAACCCTTTTTTGTCTCAGCAGCAGCAATATTAGATCCAGGGGAGTCATCCATACTTGATTTCGTCGAGGAGGGGGGAGGTAAAGATTCCGAATAGGAGAATCATTCTGGGTCCTAGGCAACTTGATCTAATGAAGATGTTTCAGAGCATGACAGGCGTTGCGACGAAGGATGTAGTCATCGATGAGGAGTTTGAAAGGCTTATCTTCCTAGTAAACAAGGGAGACTTAGGAAGGGCAATAGGAAGGAGGGGAAGGAAGCTTGAGATCCTAAGAAAAGTCATAAGAAGGAATCTGGGATATGCTGTTGAGGTTGTGGAATACGATGATGATCTTAAGAACTTCATCCGGAATCTATTGAGCCCTGCGAGGGTTAATTACATAGAACTCATGGGGGAAGGGGAGGAAACGATAGCATACGTCAAAGTACCAGAGGAGGACCTTGGAATAGCCATCGGTAAGGATGGAAGAAGGATAAGAAGGGCAAGGCTATTGGTGAAAAGGTGGTTCCAACTCGGAAATGTTAAAATAGGCTCCTCATAATATCTCTAAACATCATAGCAAAGGGTGAGCGGACTTGGGTAAGAAGGCACCTAAGGGACTATGTGCTGCAAGGACACTTAGAGAGAAGTATAGGTGGAAACGCTGGCATGATTATAAGTATAGAAGAAAGCAGCTTAGACTTAAGGAGAAGTATGATCCTCTGGGCGGAGCTCCCATGGCCAGAGGGATAGTACTCGAGAAAGTTGGTCTGGAGGCCAGGCAACCTCATTCGGGCCTGAGAAAGGCTGTGAAGGTCCAGCTTGCAAAGACAGGAGCCATTGTTCTTGCATTTGCTCCAGGAGACGGTGCACTAAACGTGATAGACGAGCACGATGAGGTTTTGATAGCTGGGATAGGAGGTTCAAAGGGGAGGAGCTTGGGCGACATACCTGGTGTAAGGTATCAGGTAATCAAGGTGAACAACGTGGATCTTCAAGCCCTATTGAAGGGTAAGAAGGAGAAGCCGATGAGGTGATGGTATGAGTGAGGAGGAAGATGTTAAAAAAGGATTTGAGATAAAGCTTTTTGGAAAATGGTCCTTCGAAGGCATAGAAATCAAGAATCCCGCTTTGAAGGGAGTAATTTGTCTCAAACCAGTCTATCTGCCCCATACTGGTGGAAGACATGAGCACAAGCGTTTTGGAAAGCTCAAGGTCCCTATTGTTGAGAGGTTAGTGAACAGGTTAATGTCCCAAGCGATAAACGCTGGTGTAAAGAAGGACAGAGTGAACAGTAAGAACCCTGGGAAAAAGCTCAAGGCTCTGAGGACCGTGAAGTATGCCTTCGAAATAATCGAGTTAAAGACCGGTGAAAACCCCCTTCAGGTCTTCATTAGAGCTTTAGAAAACGCAGCAATAAGAGAGGAAGTCACTAGGATAATATACGGGGGTATAAGCTATTTTCACTCTGTAGATACGTCTCCAACTCGGATGCTTGATCTTGCGATAAGGCACATAGCACAAGGTGCGGCGATGAAGGCCTTTAGAAGCCCAATGTCCCTAGCAGAAGCTTTAGCAGAGGAGATAATTGCAGCAGCAAATTATGATAGGACTAAGAGTCATGCTATAAGAAGAAAAGAGGAAATAGAGCGCATAGCGCTGAGCGCAAGGTGAGCTCTTGTCAGGAGGGATAGTTTTAATTAAAACTCATAACGAGATATATTATTAAGAAGGTGATTAGTTGAGAAGTGAAAACCCTCCTCCGCCCCTTTCATTCCTTAAGAAGGCGCATGGATGTGAAGTTGTCGTAAAGCTAAAGAATGGTGCAGAGATCTTTGGTAGGCTAGTGGTTTGTGATGATAAGATGAACTTGGTGCTTGAATCTGCTATGGAAAGAGATCCTGAGACTAAGAAACCTCTAAGAAATGTTGGAGAGCTTTTCATAAGGGGGAATAACATCCTTTTCATAACATTGGAGGAATAAGGTGCCTTTAACTAAGCATTAACCTTCTACAAATAGACCTACTTACCGATGCGGCAACAAAGAAAGAGACCGTAACCATTATCAATGTGAATAGGCTTAGAACCAGCGCTCTCGTCCTATACCTCGAAATTGCTCCATTTATCGTTAAATTTGCGGTCATTGCCGCTGACATAGCTTCTCTAAACAAAGATGCCGCTTTTTCTGGTTCTTTTGCGATACTCTTCCTGAGTTCCATAATAAGCTCCAAGGAAGAAGTCACGTTCTCTATTTCAGATTTTACCAGCATCTTCTTGTAACGATTAAAGGATCTGTTTAGCTCTTCTAAGAGTTTTGAAACTTCATCCTGGTATGCCTCAAGAATCCTCTCAACTGCAGCAGAGGAGGCATTGAGAGAATCTATTGCCAGCGCAAAGACGGAGTTGTTAGCCTCTCTGAAAGCTCCAAAGGCTTGTTTTATTCTCAAATTTGCCAATTGAATGGACATTAAGGCTTCTTCTGGGATATCTATAAGGTCCTTTGCGTCGTTATACAGTGAAATTGCAAAGTTTAGAGATTGATTTGCCTCTAAAATTTGTTTCCAAGCCTCTTCTTCCCTGAAACCAAGCTTCTTTGAGACTAAAACTTCTACGCTTTTTGTAATTTCTCCAATTATGTAATTAAG
>JAVCBX010000157.1:0-3436 GCA_037917635.1 Thermoproteota archaeon
GTGAAGAATGGCTTTCGCTCTTGCAATGTGAAGTATTTTCTTGGTTCTTGGATCGGGATTCCTTCCATAAAGCACCTGATCAAGGAGTTTCTCTTGGGTTGGAATTAGGTTCGACAAGATCAGCCCAACTCCCCCAAGTTGGGCTGCCTTTTTTACTTCTTCTGGAAGATCTTCTAAGTTTGACTTCATTAGGACTTTTATGAACCAGATGGATGGGTATTGACTCTTTTGCCTCCTTTTCTCCCTTTTTAGCATCTTAACGGATTCAAACAGGTTTTCAAGCTCAGAGCCAACCCTTATGCTTCCATATTTCTCTGAATTAAAGCTGTTTACGCTTATTACAACTTTTTCTACGCGATGAGAGACTATCTCTTCTGCATATTGCCCCAACAAAACCCCGTTTGTGATTATTCCCAACCTAAACCTTTCAGAGGCTGTTTCAAGCAATTCTGGAAAATTTCTGTGATACATGGGCTCGCCCCACCCACTTAGCCAAACAAATTCTGTTCCAATGCTCTCGAGCTGATCGAGAATCTCTGAGTAAAGCCCCAAGTCCATATCCCTTGGCGTTTCATTCCAGCTTCTTCTGTAGCAGAACTCGCAGTTAAGGTTGCATTCAGATGTTACTTCAAGGTGCACTTCTTTAGGATAGGTGTCAGGAGAGATGTATTTCCCCCTTCCTATCCTAACTAAAGTCATCTTTCATATCGCTCAAATCCAATTAAAATAATTTCAGGTTCTAATTTACAACCAAATTGGCTTCATTTATGTTTTTCTCCTGCATAATTATCTCTTCTAATAAGAAAAGCTCATCAACGGTAAGAGAACCACAGGTCCAAAACCTCTCGTTTATAAAAAAGAGAGGGGGTTACTCCGGCAGAAGGCCGGCCTGTTCCAACCTATCCGCAAGTTCTTTGAGCTTCAGCCTCTCCAGAGTTGATCTCGTTGGCCTTCCCTTCTTCCATCCCCTTAACTCGTAATACTCTGGTAACATCTCCCAGATCTTAGCTACATGGCCCTTGCTCGGCCCTGAAGGCATTGGGGTCTTGGTGAACCTTTCGGGCAGGGTATCGTACTCCTCACCGTCCCCAAAGCTTAGAATGTTAAACACTCTCTCTGCGTTCCATATCCTCTCTCCTATTTCCGTAAAGCTTTTTCCATCTATTTCCCAGCCAGTTACTGCTGAAAGCTGTGATGCAAGCTCATCCGTCCAGTAGGCGAAGGTGACGAACTTGCAAACTATCATGCTGTCTATAGTGGCGAAGACGTCTTGAAAGTCCTTAGTCCACTTCGCCTTTCCTTCAGTCGTGTATGGATCCAACTTCTCTGGAACTCCTAATATTTCTGGAGCTATCAAGTAAGCCCTCAGGTGACACCCTCCCCTGTTGCTCGTAGCATATGCCAGGGCGTGGGCTTGAACTCCCCTTGGATCATATGCTGGGAGGCATTGCCCTCTTACCTGAGGAGCTAGCTCAGGATGCCCGTATTTCTTAGCAAGCCTGTAGCCCCCTTCAGCCAGGTCGTCTCCTATTCCGCTCCTGTATGCCATCCTCCATATCATCTCAACTAAAGCTCCAGCGTTGCCAAATTTGAGTTCTATTCCCTCGAGCTTCTCCTTTGGAATATATCCCCTCTCGTACAGCTCCATAGCAACGGCAATCGCGTTTCCAGCGCTTATTGTGTCGAGGCCGAGCTCGTTGCACAGGTAATTCGCCTTACTAACAGCCCCAAGATCTCCTACGCCGGTGTTAGCTCCTAAAGCCCAAACGGTCTCGTACTCGGGCCCATCTCCCTCTCCTTGGAATGGAGGCTCCTTTATTCTTGTGTACCTGCCACAGGCTATCATGCACCCCCAGCAGGGGACCTTCCTTACCAATATCTTCTCGGCTATCGTCTCACCACTTATGTTCTCGGCCTTTTCGAACTGTCCAAACTGGAAGTTATTGGTTGGGAAGATGCCTGCCTCATTTATTATGTTCACGAGAACTGCTGTTCCGTAAGAAGGAAGGGCTTCATTCGTCACCCCGCTTGCCTTCGTCTTCTCAATCGCGTCCCTTATCACTTGTTTGAACTCTTCCTCCTTGGCTATTGGAACCTTCATTTTTCCTTTAGCCACGATGGCCTTAAACTTCTTTGATCCCCATACTGCTCCATGCCCTCCTCTTCCAGCAGCTCTTCCCTCATCGTTTATTATGCAAGCAATTCTGGAGAGGTTTTCACCTGCAGGCCCTATGCACGCAACTATCGCATCTTCTCCGTGTCTTTCCTTTAATATCCTCGTAGTTGCATGAGTATCCCTCCCCCATATGTCCTTTGCGTCCATAAGTTCTGCCTTTCCATCCTCAAGCAGTAGATAAACTGGTTCATCGGAGGCGCCCTCGAGCACGACAAAGTCAAAGCCAGCGAACTTCATGTGAGGGCCAAACTTGCCACCGGACTGGGAATCGTGAATAGTATTCGTTAAAGGAGATTTTGTGACGCTACACCACCTTCCTGCCTCTATTGAGGCCCCAGAGCCAGTTACAGGACCAGTCATTACAAAGGCCTTGTTATCCGGGCTGAGAGGATCCGCTCTAGGGTCGACTTCCTTTAGCATTAGGTAAACTCCAAGGCCCCTTCCACCTATCCACATCTTCAAGACTTCTTCGGGGAGGTAATCAAACAGGTTTTCAATGCAAGCCTTCTGCTCGGACAAGTTAACCCTTACGAACTTACCCATATAGCCCCCGACGGCCAATTAGACCACCAGCGGTTTATCTACTATAATTTGTTGTGGTGCCTAAAAAGGAATCGACATGACAGAAAGATTAATTCGATTCTCCGATTTAGCTGGGTGGTGAGGTCATGAGAGTTAAGGTCACAGAGGGATCTGCTCTCATCATAGTTGATGTTCAAAACGACTTCATGCCCGGAGGCTCTCTTCCCGTTCCATCTGGAGACAAGGTCATTCCAGTCATAAACAAACTGATAGAAGGCTTCAAAGGAAAGGGAATGGCAGTTATAGCCTCTAGGGATTGGCACCCCGAGGACCACATATCTTTCAAGCAGTGGCCAGTCCACTGCGTTCAGGGAACTAAGGGCGCTGAGTTTCACCCCTTACTTGAGCTTCCTGCTGATGTTATCGTGATCTCAAAGGGAACTTCCCCTGACAAGGAGGCTTACTCTGCCTTCAAGGACACGGAACTGGAGGCAAAGTTGAAGGAGCTTGGAATTAAGAGATTATTCGTGACCGGGGTTGCTACCGAGTACTGTGTTAAGGAAACTGTTTTAGATGCTTTGGAGAGGGGTTATCAAACCTTCGTCGTCCTGGATGCGATAAAGGGAATTAAGGAGGATGATGAGGAAAGAGCCAAGGAAGAAATGCTAAACAAAGGAGCGGTTCTCTTAGAAAGCGAAGAGATTAGCTTCTAATAAAAAAGAAAGGAAGGGAGATCAG
>JAVCBX010000043.1:0-3428 GCA_037917635.1 Thermoproteota archaeon
AAGCCGAAGAGATGGATGTTCAACCAATTCTAAGAAAAATGAGGAAAGCTCAGAAAGCGCTCAAGAGAAAACTAATTCTAGAGGATTTTTTCGATGAGATAAAGCTGGTGGCTGGAGTTGATGTCGCTTATAAATGGAAAGGAGACTCAGAGGTTGGATTTGCTGCATGCGTTGTGATGAATTCAAAACTTTCCTTAGTTGAAGTAAAAACCGTTAGAATGGAGACAAAGTTTCCCTATGTGCCAACTTATTTGGCTTTTAGGGAGATGCCATTCATCGCATCTTCAACTTTTGGTTTGGAGTTCGATTTGCTTCTCTTGGATGGTCATGGAATAGCCCATCCAGAAGGGATTGGAGAGGCCTGTCATGCTGGACTGGCCCTGGACAGACCCACTATAGGGGTGGCAAAGTCTATCTTGGTAGGAAGAATAGTGAATGATCTTATCCTTTACCGAGGAAAGAAAGTAGGTTGTATTATGAGGAAAGAGGCTAGTTCACCGATTTTTGTCTCTCCTGGTCATAAGATCTCCCTAGATACCTCCATATCCATAGTAAACAGATTTTGGGGGTCTTTCAGGCATCCATTGCCCCTTCTTAAGGCTCATGAAGTTGCGAAAAAGTTAAAGAAAGGAGACATTTCACCAACAGTCGACCTACTTGAGGGGGGTAATTGGGGTGGGGCAGAAGGTTAGGGCACACGTTTTCATATCAGGCATAGTTCAAGGGGTGTTTTTCAGAGCAAATACAAAGAGAATTGCAGATGAGCTTGGAGTTAAGGGGTGGGTTAGGAACCTGCCGGATGGAAGGGTTGAAGCCGTTTTCGAAGGCAATAAAGAGGCTGTTGATAAGATCATTGAGTGGTGTAAAATAGGGCCTCCTTTGGCTAGGGTTGATAAAGTAGAGGTACATTGGGAGGAGTACAAGGGAGAATTTGATGGATTCAGTATAAAGTATCGTTGGAGCCGAACATAGCCACTTAAAGTTTTTAATTCCGGTCCCCTTGATAGTGCAGGGCTAGAATAGACGAAAGGTTGCCAGAGGGCTGCGATCTTGATAGATTAATAGAACAAAATGGTTTAGATGTTGAATCAGTAATCAAAGCCTCCTTTGAATTCGATGTAAAGGGTTTAGATTTGTACAGGTTAGAGGATGGTCCTTTCTTCGACGAAGTTCTAGAAACTTACATCGTAGACTCACCGGAAGCAAGAGAAGTAGCTGCTTTCCAGCACATAGTTGGGAAACAGCTCTCATCCAAGTGCTTAGAGTGTGCTAGGAAGGCTATAAAGCCGATTTTAAGGCTTACATCCCTCAGAAATAAGGAGCTTGGTGGAATAGTTCATCTGCACATCTTGAGGGCAGCTCCAGGCTATCAGCTACACATCGCAATTGAAGAGATTCTGGGAAAAGTTAGACACGCATTTGTTAGGCCTCGATACGTCCAAGTCTCTTACAGGGATCACCTTCCAGCCATAAGGCCTTGCATCGAATACGAGGACTTTAGTTCCCTTCCTCGGAGTGAGGAAATAGTTGTGGTGAAGCCCGATACTGTTGCTACTGGAAAAACCGCTGAGATCTCACTTGAGGCAATTCACAAGAAATGTGAGGAGCTTAACGCCCGAATAAAGGAGCTGATCCTTTACGGATTCATTTCCAGCAAGGGTCTTCTTAGGGTAAAGAATGTTGCTGCTTCCTTGGGGATAGAAAAAGTGAAAGCTTTCGTTTTGGTTGATTTGACGGCCCTAGCCTATAACAACTATGATATGGTACTTTATGGGGTTGACGAGAGCCTTTGGAAGGAGAAAAGGGAGATAAAGAGGCTCGGTAGCATTGTAGCCAGAGAAACTCTCAAATCCATGGTGCCAATCTACGTCCCAGGATTAGATCAACCCGGAGATTTCTCAGAAAGGCAAGAAAGGCTCTGGGATGGAAAGAAATGGATAAGGGGGGATATTTTGGGCCATCTTAGGAGAACTGCCGAGATCATAAAGTCCATAAAGGCCATTCCCGGAGCCCTTGAACCATGGCAAGAACAAATAGCCGATAAGCATTTGAAAATGCTTTATATGAAGATAGGGGAGTTGTCCAAAAGGGGATCTTATGATATTGTCTGATCGGGACATACTTTCCGCCATTGAGAGGGGAGAGATAAAGATAGATCCCTTTGATATCAACATGCTTGGCCCTTGCTCAGTGGATTTGACTCTTTCAAGCAAATTTAGGCTGTTTAGGCCTGGAACAATCGTTGATCCCATGTCTCTCGAGAGCGTCGAGAGAGGAGCCGAGCTCATAGACACGAAAGGCGAACCATTCCTAATTTCTCCAGGTCAGTTTGTTTTAGCTCGTACTAGGGAAAAAATAGCAATTTCAAAGAGATTGGCTGCTGTTCTTGAGGGGAGGAGTAGCATAGCAAGGCTCGGTGTAATAGTTCATGCCGCAGGTCTCATAAACCCTGGATCTGGGCTCAAAAAACCAGTTCCAATGATATTAGAGATATTTTGTGAGAACACTTCTCCAGTGAAGCTTTATCCAGGAATGAGAATAGTTCAGATCATGTTTCTCAAGCTGAGTTCTCCAGCAAAGGTGGGATATGATGAAAGGCCCTCTTCCTTGTTTGTAGAGCAGAAAGAACCCGGTTTACTGTGCGAGAGGTGAAGGTCATGGTATTTAGAGACGAGGAGGGGAGGTTTCACCACATAGGAGCCAAGGTTGGAGACGTAAATCCTTATGTTCTGCTTCCAGGATCAAGGGTCAGGGTAAAGAGAATAGCCAAGAAGCTGGACTCTCCGAAAGTAATCCATGATGGCAGGTTCTTGATGATAAATGGTTTTTACAAAGGAAAGCCTGTTACAGTAATAGATACGGGAATAGGTCCCTCTTCCGCCTCAATAGTTGTGAGAGAAGTGATCGAGGGAATTAATTTCAGCCTGCAAGATAAAGCAGTTCTCTTAAGAGTTGGGACCTGTGGGAGCCTGCAGAAGTTCGTTAAGCCGGGAGATCTCGTTATAACAACTGGAACTGTTGCAGAGGAGGGTGTTTCGGCCAGAATAGTCGGTTCAAGATATCCTCTCTTGGCCGATCCTGATGTGGTAGTTGCGCTTGTCAAAGCGGCGGAGAAAAACGGATATAAGCTTGGCGAAAATCTGCACGTAGGGATCACTCACTCTAAAGAGGCCTTGTATGAGATAGAGGATCCTTCTTTCTCGGCTTTCCCAGAAAGAGCCGAGGAACACCTAGAACTCCTAGAAAAACTTGGAGTTTTATGTACTGAGATGGAATTCTCAGTTATTTCAGCTCTTGCAGCCAGTTATAACGCAAAATGGGCTTATGAAGGGAAGAAAAAGAGAATATATGCGGGGGGCATTTTCTTGGTGCTTTCACCACCGAGGGGAGAGGAAGGAGTGAAGTTCTTGAAGCCCTCTCAAGAAGGC
>JAVCBX010000184.1:0-3425 GCA_037917635.1 Thermoproteota archaeon
AAACTTAACGTAGATCGAAGGGTCGGTCAAGTTCCTGTACTCATTAAGCTCATAGTCAGCCAAGACCGTCTCACATCTCGGACACCAATGAACTACCTTCAAGCCTTCTCGAATTCTTCCTTTTTTCCAGATCTCCTTTATTGACCACCAAATGCTCTCGATGTAGTCGCTTTCGAAAGTTAAGTAGGGATTTTCCCAATCCATTGAGACTCCTATCTGCCTGAACGCTTCTGCCATGGAGTTTAAATTGTGAAGAGCCAGCTCCTTACACTTATTGATGAAGTTTGATATTCCATACTCCTTGATCTGATACTTTCTAGTTATTCCAAGGGTTTTCTCGGTCAAAACTTCTATTGGAAGACCATGCGTGTCCCAGCCAGGTCTGTCGTTCACGTTCATCCCAAGGGATCTGAAATACCTGATGACGACGTCTTTAATGACTTTGTTCCAAGCAGTTCCTGGATGTGGTTCCTCGCTAGATGGATATGGGGGACCGTCCAAAAAGTAAAATTTCCTGCCCCTCCTTCTCATTTCCCTAATCCTTTCGTAAATCTTCCTCTCTTGCCAGAACTTTAATATTTTCTCCTCAAACTCAGCTGGGTTATATTGTCTGCTTTCTAGAAGTCTAACTCTGACCATTTAATTCACCAGTTCAGCAAAGCAAATCTTCAACATCATATTTAAGATCCACGGTTAAAGGGATTTGCCCTGAAAACTTAAACTCCTCGGTTCCGAGTGTCCTAAGAATTTCTAATGTGACTAGCCTTGATTCATGAGAGATTAACAAGGAGATTTCTTAATGTTTTGAAGAGAAGATCTCGCGTACCTCCCATCCATTCGCTACCTGAGCACTTGGGTGAAATTGGTGCAAGAGACTTCATATTGAGAGTTTCTCGGGTTCCGCTTAACTTTAAATAAACCAATTGATTTCTGTTATTTGGGGGTTGGGCGGCCATAGCGGCCTGGGACACACCCGGACCCATCCCGAACCCGGAAGTTAAGCCAGGCCGCGTTCCGTGGAGTACTGAGCTCCGCAAGGGCTCGGGAAACACGGAAGCTGCTAACCCCCCGTTGGAAATTATTTTAACTTCTACATTCTTTAAGGTGCTTGATGATTTTGAGGCATCTTATTTCAAGAGTGGCTAAGTATGCGCTCGAAAACCCCAGTTCGATAAGGGAAATAATGAGTGTTCTGGCTGACTTTAGAAAGCATCCAGAGAAATATCCAAGGCGCTTAATCTACTTTGGAGGAGGATGGCCCCAGGATCCACCTCCAGAACCTTTTAGAAAGGCAATGTTAGACGTCATAGAGGAGGATGAACTCTTTTTACTATCATCGAGGTACCCTCCAACTAAAGGAGATCCCGATTTTTTAGAAGCTTTGGTTATTTATGAAAAAGAGATATTTGGAAGGGATGTAGAAGAATCTGAACTTTTAAGCGGTCTTGGTTCCACTGATTTGGCTTCTGGTCTTTTATTTTCTCTACTAGATCCCGGAGATGTGGTCATCTTAACAAACCCTTGTTACCTTAACTACACTAGACAAATAGAGATCATTGGGAGGCTTGGGGTTCGCATAAAAAGATGGCAAACCCTTAAGAATGGAGAATTTAGGCCGGATTTAAGCGAACTTCAAGAGTTAATTGATGAGAAAACGAAATTAATACTGCTGGTAACTCCAGGAAATCCTGATGGGCAAGTTTTTGATGAAGATCTGTTCGAGGCGGTAATTGAAGTAGCCTCAGACAAGGGAGTTCTGGTTGCGATAGATGTTGCATACAGAGCCTTCCATTATGAAGGAGGGATACCCAGCTACCTTTCGAGGCCTCGGAAGGATAACGAGATCTGGATAGCCACGCTCTCAAAGGAACTCAGAGTTCCTGGTTGGAGGATGGGATATCTAATTGCAGATCCTTCCCTGGTTAGAGCGGTCGAAACGATACAACAGGCTTTAACTCTTTGTCCAGCACATCCTCAGCAGCTGGCTTTCGTTAAGATGTTAAGTCATGAAGATATTATGAAGGAGTTACGTGTCTTCCTGCTAGATGAGACTCCTAAGAAGTACGGAAAGGTCGCTTCTATGGCTTATAAGGAGCTGAACAAGATTCCAAGAATAAAATGCCTCCGTCCAAGAGGCGGATTTTACGTGTTCTTCGACGTGAGCCGGATTATGAAGAACTCAAAGAAGTTCGTATCCCAATTGTTGGATAAGTGGCAGGTTGCGCTAGCGCCTGGAATAGATTTCGGCATGGAAGGATGGGTAAGGCTCTCCTTCGCTCCAGTAGTTGATGAGCTAAATCTGTTAAAGGAGGGGATTAATAGAATCAGAGATTACATCGCTGAAATGAGCTCCTAACAACTAGGAATTTAGGAACAAATACATGAAAGCGCTGTAAGTTATGCTGAGAGATGTGACTAAGCTATTCGTTTTTGCAAGAACTTTAGAGGAATTCCTCCTTGAGTCCTTTGCATGCGAGTTAACTTTCTTTCCTCTTCGGCTCTGGGTCTTACGATCCCTCTATGTATGGCGCAACTAATGCAGTAATACTTTGTCATCGGCTTCTTCGAAACATAAGTTCCCTGCTTCTCTAGCTCAAATGATACCTGGCCTCTTACGGGTGAAACCCATCTTGTCTCCTTTATGGCTTTATCTGCAGGTATTAAGGCCCCGCAAAGTGAACACTGAACTCTACCTTCATGTCCTGCTCCGCTAAGTCTTCTTCCTCTGTTTCTCCTTTTTTTAGGCATGTCAATAACCCTAGATGGTAGGATCTATAAAAAGATGTTATTCTATCTGAAATTACTTCTTGGAGCTTGCTAACTTTTTTGGTTATTTTAATCTGTTAGTTTGCTAAAAGCTCGGTTGCCAGACTTTTATTCTAAAATAGGTCTATTTTTATTTATTATTGACATGAATTTATAGAGATTGACCTAAATCTCGGATTTTATAGGAAAAGAGAACATGATAAGAGTTTAATAGGTTAAACCTTGATCCAGGAAAATCAAGCTCGATTTCCCATATGGTTTTGAGCAATTTGTCACTGGGCTGCCAATCCATTTCAGAAAGAAGCATCATTTCTTCTGTTGGAATACGAAACATTGGGGCAACTATGGGAGGTTCGGTAAATTGGTCCCCCAACACGATCCTTCCATTTATCACCAAGGCTGGGGGGGACCTCTTAAGGACTCCCCACAAGAACAGACCTACTGCATCATCAAGGAGCAGAGGCAAGACTATTTTTGTAAAATTCTCCTTCCTTGACCATACAATAGAGCGTTTTGAGGCTTTTACTATTTGTTCCCATCTTGTCAAGGCTTCTGATGCAAACTTGGCTTTAAGCTCGATTCCTAATTCCTTAGCTATGTTTGCGGATTCTTCGTTAAAGGCTATGCAGGAGATGAGAACTCCGGGGAATCCTCTTTCC
>JAVCBX010000119.1:0-3393 GCA_037917635.1 Thermoproteota archaeon
AGATGGGATTGAAGCCTTGGAGAAGCTAGTGAACTACATCAAAGCAAAGGGTAGAATTGCCCTCGTTGATGCCAAGCGAAATGATATTGGGTCAACAGCAAAGGCGTATGCAAGCGGTTGGCTTGGGGAAGTTGAGCTATGTTCAGGAAGGAAGGAGAGTAGCTTCAATGCAGATGCGATTACAGTCAACGCATATCTTGGTTCCGATTGCATCAAACCATTCTTAGAGGAATGTAAGCAGAGGGGAAAAGGAATCTTTGTGTTGACGAAAACCTCCAACCCATCTGCCGGGGAGCTACAGGATCGTGTGTTGAAGGAGGAATCGAAGGTAATAATCTCACTTGGCCCCGAAGAGAGCGTGCGTGAAGTTACAGTTTACAGGAAGGTGGCCGAACTCGTGAACTCTTGGGGGAGGGATCTGATCGGGGAATGTGGCTATTCAGCTGTCGGAGCAGTTGTTGGGGCAACCTACCCAAGGGATATGGTAGTAGCTAGGAGGCTAATGCCGAATGCCGTGATCTTGATTCCCGGCTACGGGGCTCAAGGAGCAACAGCCAAAGATGTTGTAAATGGTTTCAACGAAGATGGATTTGGGGCAATAGTGAACTCGAGCAGGGGAATAATATATGCTTATCAAAGAGAGCCTTACAATGAAAAATTTAAGCCAAGCGAATTCGATAGGGCGGCAAGGGAAGCAGCTTTAGACATGATTAAAGCCATAAAAGACGCTATGAGAGAAGCTGAAAAGTATCCTTGGTGAGGTAAATAGCCGAAGAGCTGGAATTGGAGTTCGTGAAGAAATTTCCTTGGAAATCCAAGCAAAGGGTAGCTGAGGCAATTTTCAATACCCCAGGCGCCTTTATAACAGCTTACGAAGCCCGTAAACCAGCATTTATCCTCACTTCCGGCAGACTTTCCCCTTATTACATTGATCTCAGAGTACTTCCAAGCTTCCCACAGAACTTCAGGAAAATACTTATCCAGTTAATTTGGGTTTCAGACACCTTCATTGGAGAGGAGAACTTCGATAAGGTTGCATCAACCGAATCTGCTGGAATCCCTTGGGGGACTGGAGTTGCCACCTATTTTGGAAAGCCATTCGTTTACGTGAGGAAGAAAGCGAAAGCTTATGGAAAGGAAAAAAAGGTTGAAGGGAAATTGATGAGGGACGACAGGGTTTTGTTGGTGGATGATTTGACAACTACCCTAGGAACTGCTAGGAATGCAATTGAAGCAATAAAGGAGGAAGGTGCTAAGGTGATTGCTTATCTACCAATCTTCGATAGAAGACAATACTCAGAGGAGGAAAAAGCGAAACTTACAATTCCCATACTTTCTTTGATCAGTATAGGAGAATTCATAGACCTGCTCTTAGAGAAAGGTAAGATAACAGCTAAGGAGCATGAGGAAATAAAAGCTTACCATCAGGATGAAGTAGGATACGCACTTAAGGTAATAAGGGAAAACAGGGAGTTTTTCGAGGAGGAAGCTAATCAAGAGATACCTAGGATAATAGAAGGATACAGGATGCTTTGGGAGGAAGAAAAGTATAGGAAAGATGCAAGGCGAGCAAAGGAATTAGAGAATTTATTCAAAGAGCTTGAAAGTCTTAGGTAAAACTTGGCTGCCTTTTTTTTGGATGGTCGGGCAGTTGAGAAAGTAGAATTCCTGAAAAAGCTGTCAGAGGCTTCGTAAAGCTTGGTGGTGATCAAGCAGAAACATTTTTAGGGAAAAGCTCTTGTTGGTATTCATGAAGTTTTCAATAGAAGTCCAGGGATTAACCAAGGAATTCGATGGCCTAGTTGCTGTTGATCATATTTCTTTTAAAGTTAAGAGTGGTGAAATATTTGGATTACTCGGCCCAAATGGGGCTGGGAAGACAACGACCATTCATATGTTAACCACTTTGCTAAAGCCAACTTCAGGAACAGCTAAGGTAGCGGGATTTGATATAATAGATCAGAAGAGTGAAGTTAGGAAGAGCATTGGGGTAGTCTTTCAGGAACCAGCTTTGGATAATAGATTAACTGGTAGGGAAAACTTGGAATTTCATGCTATGATGTATGGAATAAAGAAAGAGGATAGAGAAAGAAGGATCAAAGAGGTACTTGAGCTTGTGGAACTGAGCGACAAGGCAAATGTGCTTGTGAAGAATTACTCAGGGGGTATGAAGAGGAGATTGGAGATTGCTAGAGGATTAATAAATAGGCCAAAAGTCCTCTTTTTGGATGAGCCAACCCTTGGACTAGATGCTCAAACTAGGAGGCACATATGGGAATATGTAACAGAGTTGAGGAAGAGAACGGGGGTAACTATATTAATCACTACCCATTACATGGAGGAAGCCGATTACCTTTGTGATAGGGTAGCTATAATAGATCATGGTAAGATAATAGCCCTAGATACTCCTAAGAAGCTGAAAGATTTAATAGGGGGAGATGTTATTTCCTTAAATGTGGATAATCCATCTAGAAGCCTCATCAACTCTCTTGAGAAATGTGAGTTTGTCAAAGGCTTGAGGGTTCATAATCGAACAATCCACATCACTGTAGAAAAAGGTGAGAATAAAATTCCGAAGATATTTGAGTTAGCAAGGAGGAAGAGAGTTAAAATCAGATATGTGAGCTTGAGAAAACCAAGCTTAGAAGATGTATTCCTGCATTTTACTGGTAGAACTATAAGGGAAAGTGATGAAACACAACCTAGGAGGTTCTTCATGCAGATGAGAGCTCATGTTTAGGTGTTTAAGGTGGAATACATAATTCAAACTAGGGGGCTTGTGAAGGAGTTTGGTAAGCTTAGGGCTGTTGATAGAGTAACTTTATCGATAAAGAAAGGGGAACTCTTCGGCCTGATCGGACCAAATGGTTCCGGGAAAACGACGATGGTGAGGTTGTTAACTGGCCAGCTAAAGCCGACGAGGGGAAAGGCCAAGGTCTTGGGAATAGATGTTGTCAAGAACCCTATTGAAGTAAGGAAAGTAGTTGGAATAGTTCCGGAGCAAGAAACCCCACCGAGCTTCCTTACAGCACGGGAATATTTGCACTTTGTTGGGAGGATAAGGGGATTGGATAACATTGAGGAAAGGGCTGCGAAGTGGTTTGAATTTTTGGAGTTCGAGGAGGAGAAAGATATTCTATGTAAGGATCTTTCGAGGGGGACTAGGCAGAAGCTGATGATAGCCCAAGCTTTCCTACATAATCCCCCATTGGTTTTCGTGGACGAGCCATTGATAAACTTAGATCCAATAATTCAAAGGAAGATCAAGGATTACTTCAAGAATTTCGTAGCGAAAGGTGGGACTATTTTCCTATGTACTCATGTACTAAGCATTGCTGAGGAAATTTGCACGAGGATAGGAGTGATCGATAAGGGGAGGATAATCTACCAGGG
>JAVCBX010000012.1:0-3382 GCA_037917635.1 Thermoproteota archaeon
GGGCAAAAATTGCCAAAGCCGTTATTATGGCGCATTAGTGAATTTCATCTTCTATAAGATGTGGAGCCGGTTCCAGAGAGACCATGTAGTTTATTTTTAAGGAAGAAAGCTTACCGAGCTTTTCTTGCTAAAAGCGCCCATCTAGTAGGAATTGTCTTGACATCCCTTTCTTTTGCTAGCCTTATCGCATTCGATGATCTCTTCATAGTCCTATCTGCTCCTTAAGATGGGACATGGGTGAGAATTCCTTCAATGAACGCTCTGTTCAATCTTGTCATTCCAAGCGATGAGAGGGCACCGGCCTCAGCTTAAGGTCGACTCCTCTTATGGTAGAGGGCATGATTGGAAAGATCTTCGTGGGCTCCTTGCTGATGGCATCATGTATCCTAGGTTTGGGCCTATTGGTCTCAATTCAATCGATTCTGAAAGACAATTAATTAAATTCGACAAATGAGAGTGAAAGGCTCTTAATAGGAGCTAGCTAACTTATTTAAGACTAGCAGCCTTCAAGATTTGCTCTATGGCCTCGTCCTCTCCTATTCCAGTTATAAATGGGAAACCGTTCACAATTGGTATTCCTTTGGCATCCTTCTCTGACACAGGAGTGTTTGCAACGATTACATCAGGTTTGAAGATTTGCACCTTCCCTCCAACTTCAAATGCCTTGCATCTTGCAATGGACGCAGAAATTCCCATTTTCTTCAGTTTTTCTTCAATTTTCGTGGCAACTAACGTGGCAGTTGCTATTGCCGTGCCGCACGCAACCAGTATCCTGATCTCCCTTTTGCCAGACAAAATTTCCACCCCCACCCTCTTAAGAAGATGAAGAATAATTATTTTTCCATGAAGCATGCCTTTGGATTGGATAATTCTAAAGTCTTACCTCCCTTACCGATAACCTCCTTTTTATTATTGAAGCAAATTAAAGCCTTGGTGAGCTCATGAGTCCTGTTGATTTAAAGGGGATTTTTGGCACCGAGAAGCCTGTAATTGGAATGGTTCACCTAGAAGCCCTTCCAGGATCTCCCTTCTTCAGAGAGGAAAACTATCCAGAAGGAGTGATAAAGAGAGCTCTTTTAGACATCAGAGCCCTTCAAAGAGGAGGAATTGATGCGATTCTGTTCTCAAATGAGGGAGATAGGCCCTATTTATTTGAAGCTAAATCAGAAACCGTGGCATCAATGGCCTTTGTGATAGGAAGGGTTTTCGATGAGATCGAAGTTCCCTTTGGCGTTGACTTAATATGGGACCCTTTCGCAACCATAAGTTTGGCAAAGGCGGTTGGAGCTAAGTTCGCAAGGACAATTGTCTCTGGCTCATTCGCAAGCGATCTTGGCATAATAGACGTTAAAGGGGGTGAAGTACTGAGACACAGAAGGAGAATAGGAGCAGAAAGAATCCTTTTGCTGGCCTACATAAATCCAGAGTTTGGATCCCCTTTAGGAGGAAGGAAATTAATTGAGACAGCAAAGAGCATGAGCTTCCTATCAATTGCAGATGTCTTCTGCGTCTCTGGGCCTAGAACTGGGGTTCCTCCGACCATTGAAGAGATAAAGGCCGTGAAAGAGGTAGTTCCTGACGTTCCTGTCTTCCTTAACACCGGAGCAAACAAGGAAAATGTCGTTGATTTTCTAATGGTTGCAGATGGAGTGATAGTTGGAACCAGTCTTAAGAGAGGTGGAATAACTTGGAACCCTGTGGATGAAGAGAGGGTTAAGGAGTTCATGGAGGTAGTGAGAAAGGTCAGAGGTGATTAATTTGGTGGATTTCAACTTGATGAGAAAACTGACCGAGATTCCTGCCGTTTCTGGTCACGAGGATAAGATGATAAGGTTTCTAGGACCTTACATGAAAGAAAGGTCGGATGAGTTTAGGATGGATGGGTTAGGAAATTTGGCCGCTACAATAAAGGGTAGTGATCCAGAGGCCCCTAGCATAATGGTGCTATCGCACATGGATGAGGTAGGTCTAATGGTCAGGAGGATTGAGGATAGTGGTTTCATAAGGGTAGTTAGGGTAGGGGGCATAGAGGAAAGGGCTCTTCTTTCAGCTCAGGTTAGAGTGATAGCCCGGGAGGCTGAGATCCCAGGGGTCATAGGGCTCGAGGCTCATCACGTCAGGCCAGCTGAGAAGAAGTATGCCGTGCCTCCAGCAGAGAAGATGTACGTCGATGTTGGAGCTAAGAGCAGGAGGGAGGTCGAGGAGATGGGAATAAGGGTTGGCGACACAATTACTTTCATGCCAAACTTTAGAGAATTTGGAAATGGTTTCATAATGAGCAAGACCATGGACAACAGAGCACCTTTGACGGTTCTTCTCGAAGCGTTGAATTACTTCTCAGAGAATAAACCTAAAGCAACCTTACACTTCGTTGCAAGTGTTCTAGAGGAGATGAATCAGAGAGGTCCCCTCTCAATGGCAAGAATTCTCAAGCCGGATTTTGTGTTAAACCTAGAGGTATGCATAGCTACCGACACTCCTGATCTTATAGGGACTGCAGCTGATATAAGGCTAGGAAGAGGGCCTGGGATCTATCTATACTCTTTTCATGGTAGGGGGACCCTTGGAGGCTTAATACCTCATCCTGGCCTTGTTAGGCTTGTTGAGAGCGTCGCTGAAGAGGAAGGAATACAATATCAGAGGGAAGTCGTGATAGGCGTAGTGACCGAGACAGCTTGGTTGCAGTTGGAGAATGGGGGAATACCCTCTATAGATCTTGGACTTCCTTGCAGGTACACTCACTCCCCAAACGAGGTCATATCAAAGGAGGATGTGAAAAACTACCTTAGGCTTTTGTTGGCAACCTTAGAGAGTATTGATAGCGAATTCAAGTTGACAAGGGGATAAGCATGCCTTTTGTGAAAATCTATGCCTCCTTATCAGCTGCAGATCTTCTAAATTTAGGAAGGGACCTCAAGCTTTTGGAAGAGGCTCAAGCAGATGGAGTTCACATCGATGTCTCTGATGGTCATTTCTCATCGAACATCGGGTTTGGGCCCTCTTTTGTGGAGGCGGTGAGCAAGGGAACGAGCCTACCCATCTCTGTACATTTGATGGTTGAAGAACCATCCCGCTTCATAGAGCACTTCATTAAGGCTGGTGCAAACACAATTTACGTCCATCCTGAATCAAAGCTCAACCTAATAAGAATTCTTAGGAGAATTAGGTCTCTGGGAAGTGAGGCGGGAGTTGCCTTGCTTCCCTCAACTCCCCCCTCTTACATAGCTGAGTCGCTTAGGTGGGTCGACTCTCTGATCTTGCTTTCTAACTGTAACTCTTGCTACCTAGAGTGGGAAGACTCCGAGTTCTTGGAGCACGTTCCTGAAAGGATCTCCGAATTGAAATCCTTACTTGACAGGAGATCGCTCTCAATAGATCTGGG
>JAVCBX010000007.1:0-3376 GCA_037917635.1 Thermoproteota archaeon
GTCCGTTATTCTAATTTCAACAGCTTCCCTGATCATCCTTTCTATAAATTCCTCATCTCTCTTCAGCTGCTCTTCAGCCCATTTCTTGATCCTTTTGTCCTCAAATTCTCCTTCTGACAACTTCTTCAGGAGATAGATGCGCTTTCCAGGATCCCTTGATGCCCAATAGTACCTGTTCGAGAGCTCCATCTCATACCTTCCACTGTCCGCATCGTCCCCTATCAAGGCTATTTTCTCAGAAACTTCGTCTTCTAAGGCAAATATCCTTTTGACAAGGCTAGCAGCGCTTGGACTGCTCTCAACTACGAGCTTGTCCACATGCTTTCCCAACGCCGCTTTTGCCTCTTCAGGCCAGGGATGGTGATCTATCCAGATGATCCTCCTCTTCCCTTTCTTTAGCCTTGAAAGCTCCTTGGCTATCTCGCGATAGGTTGTTGAGTTAACAGCGATGTCCAAAATGTATATGCACCCTTCCCCTTCATCAATTCTTGACAGCACCTTTGCTATGGACCTAGGGCTTGCAAACCTTATCTCAGCCTCCCCAACAGCCCTTAACACCAATGCTCCGGAGGCTATCCCGTCTACGTCCTTGTGAGTTATTATCAAATCTGTCATCCGGATCACTCTTAATCACTTGCTTGCCATGGACTTCCAAGCTCCTCCAAACTAGCTCCAGAAAGGAACTTTTTGATCAAATCCGATAGCCCTGATATCTCAACTCGTACCTGCTTCATCGTGTCCCTGTCCCTCAGCGTCACCGTTTCATCCTCTAGCGTCTGATAGTCAATGGTAATGCATGCTGGAGTTCCTATTTCATCCATTCTCCTGTACCTCCTTCCTATTGAGTCCTTATCATCGTAAAAGACCTCAAACTCCTTACATAGTATCCTCTCCACCTCTTTTGCTTTCTCTATCAGATCCGGCTTTGAAACAAGGGGAAACACCGCAACATCATAGGGTGCAAGGTTCCTTGGAAGCTTCATCCAAACCCTTTCGTCCCTGCGATAGGAGAGAAGTAGCTCGAAGAAGATGGTCCTATCGAGACCTATTGACGGCTCGTAGAGGTGAGGAAGTACCTTCTTCCCATCATTTTGAACGGATAGATCAACTCCACTTTCCCTTGAGTGGCCCCTTAAGTCGTAGTCAGTCCTATAGGCGTTGTTCACGAGTTCAACCCAACCGAGCTCCTCGGAGTATACCTCAAGGTCCCAATGAGCTGAGGCATAGTGAGCCCTCTCATCAGGGCCCAGCTCCCTGTACCTTAGCCTTTTCAATGGAAAACCCAGGATTTCGTTGAAGAACTTTTGATATAAAACGAGCCAATAGGTTATTAGCTCGTTTATGGTGTATCCACTTTCAAGAGCTTCTTTTGCAGATATCTCCCTGATTTTTCCAGTTTCTGCGTCATCTAACTTCAAAAACCTGAGCTTATAATTCAAATATGGTTTAAGCTTCTCATTGTAGGGGGAAATGTCGTCAGGATCGAAGAATATGTGTACTTCAAGCTGTTGAAACTCCCTCATCCTTATAAGCCCCCTTCTGGGACTTATCTCGTTCCTGAAGACGTGCCCTATCTGGGCCATTATGAAAGGCAACTTTCCCCTCATCACCATGTAGCACCTTCTGAATTCAACAGCGCTTCCCTGAGTTGTCTCAGGCCTAAGGCCCATGTTTGGCTCCTTTACTTCAGCTCCCGCAGCTGTCAGAAACATCAGGTTGAACCTCTTCACATCTGACCAGTTAAAGGAGCCGCAGTTTGGGCACCTAACTTCGTGCTCATTTAGAAGCCTCTTTAACTCCTCCTCTGAGGCTGCTTCCAGCCCTCTCATGTTGAGCTTACCCTCAAGAAGCTCATCAGCCCTCCACCTAGTGTGGCAGACGTTGCACTCGACCAGCTTATCGAAGAAGTGCTCAAGGTGGCCGGATGCCTTGAATATGATTAGGGGGAGAAGGGAGGGTGTTTCTATCTCGTGAGCTCCCTCAGGCTTTAGGATCCATTCCCTCCAAGCTCTCACTATCTTGTTCTTCATCCTGATGCCTAGAGGACCGTAGATCCAGAATCCAGCTGGCGCCTCAGAGTATAGGTCTCTTGCAGCTGGCCAGAAGAAACCCCTTCTCTGGGCAATCTCCATGACGCTTCGGAACACTTCTTGGGAGCTCACCTTCGTCTTAGCCAATCTATCACCTCCTTTGGTATTCCAGCCTCCTTCTCAAGCTTTCTAAGCAACTCATCCCCTTCGATCCCTTGTTTTGATAGCTTTTTCATTAGGGACCTTGCGGTCTCCGCATACTCCCACCAATACACTACCCAGCTTTCGGTCTTCTCGATAAAAAAGTCTGGCTTCACCCTAGACCAGGGCTTGTAGTGAATGGTCAATGTCTTTATTTCCTTAGCTCCCTGCTTTTTTACATGTTCTACTGCTGCAAGCAAAGTATCTCCCATGTCAGCGACGTCGTCCACTATCAACACCTTCTTTCCATCAAGTCTCTCGAGGATTGGTACGTCTATCTTGAGCTCCTCCGCCTCTCCAACCCCAGCATATCTTCTTATCCTTATCGTTCTGAGGTCAGGGACGTTTAACAAGTCGCTCAGGACCCTCCCTAATATCAGCCCTCCTCTGCTAATTGCCACGATTACGTCGGGAGAGAAACCGCTCTCCCTAACCATGTCAGCTAACTTCATGGCAATTGGAAGTGTTTCCTCCATCGAGAATTTTAGGAAGCGCATGGAGCTATCCCTCTAGAGGGGGACACTTACACGGAATGCTCCCACACTTAGGACAGCCCCTTCCATAATGCTTCACGAACTCCTCCTCCAGATCTATTTCTAACAAGTATGAGACGCTTAAGAGCCAAGCAAAAACATCTGCCAGCTCCCTTCCTATTTCCCTTTTGTCATCATTTCTCAAGGACCTTGCTAGCTCCCCGACTTCCTCAACGAAGTGAAGAAAGGTTAATGGAACCCCTCTTTTCCTATCGCGCCTTTCATATATGTCCTTTATCACCTTCTCCGCCTCGGATATAAGCAAGGACTCACCTCACGCCATTACGAGATGTAGGACCATTATAGCAATTGCCAAGGAAATGGCCAAAGCTACAGGAAACCATTTGGGCACAATTAAGCCTTCAGAGACCTCCTGGCTGAAAGTCAGGATGCCAGCCGTGGACATGGGCATAAACTCCCTTCTTCTCCTCCTCCTGCTCATGGTGTCCCCCGTGCTAGTGCTTAAAAGGAAGGAATAAAAAGGTTGAGATCCACGTGCATCTGACATGAGGGTCAGGTGGAACAACGGCATCGAAATTTCCAATGGAGAAAGCTTGATCATAGATCCGAGAAGGACGGTTCAAGGAGTTCCAGCCCTCATATCTCATGCAC
>JAVCBX010000110.1:0-3345 GCA_037917635.1 Thermoproteota archaeon
TCTAAAGGAATCAAAAGGGTGATTAGTTGAGTACCGAAGTCGATCGATCATACAAGCAGGAGTTGTATCGACTCATGGCAATTACGCTCACTTTTTCAATGACTTTCACGATGATAAACCCTATACTGCCTCTCTACATACTAGAAGTAGGTGCAACGAAGCTCGAACTAGGTTTGATAATGGCTGTTTCTTCACTCTCAGGGATTGTGCTCAGGATTCCCTTTGGGATGATTTCAGATAAGCTGGGCAGGAAGCCAGTCATGCTTTTCTCCTTGCTAACTTATGCTTTTGCGCTTGTAATGCTATCGTTTGTTAAAGAGGTGACTTGGCTGTACCCAACAGCCCTTCTACTTTCTATTCCCATGGCCTCATACATGCCCACCTCTACTGCTGCTGTCATGGACCTTGCTCCCTCTGAAGGCAAAGGAATGACGATGGGAACTTACTTTACGTCCTTTGGTGGGGCAACAATCCTAGGTCCATTATTAACCGGCATCCTAGTCAAGTTCTTGCCCTACAGGCAATTCTTCCTTATTACTTCCCTATTTCCACTCATAGCTCTCATAATCCTAACTCAATCTAAGCTTTCTAAGGTTAATACTTCACGTTCTGGCACAGGATATCAGCAAAGCGTACTAAGTTCCATAAAGCTTTTGATGAGGTCGAGAAGCCTTATTGGACTAAGTCTAGGAAGGTTGCTTTACTCGACTTCTAACTTTGTTTTTGCGACACTCTTTCCAGTTTATGCTAGTGAAGATCTGTTAATGACGGCATCAACTATTTCCTTTCTTTACACTGCAAGGGGACTGGCAAATGCTCTCAGCAGATTTCCATCGGGGAAACTATGCGACGTAGTAGGGCCAAAGAAGGTTCTTCTGTTAGCTTATATAATTTCCTCAGTCTTCTACTTGACGATTCCAAGCTTAAGGTTAATCGATTTACTCTTCATCCTAATGGCCGTTCATGGAATTGCTTGGGGTACCAGGGTCGTCTCCGATATGACCATCGCATCAGAGGTCTTAAATCCTGAGATAAGGGGCATCGGAAATGCTTTCTTGGGAACCATGTTCAGCACTGGCAGATTCCTTGGATCCTTTTTAGCGGGCCTTTTTTCGACGTTAATGCCAGTACCTAGGGTAATAAGAACCTTTGGCTTCCTGCCACTAATTGGGTCTCTGATCATCCTTCTGTTTGTTAGCGAGTAAGGCTGCGAAGGAGTCAGCGTTTAAAAAGGAAGAACATTCCAACGCTTGCACCTTTTCAGCATGCTTTACAAGACCAACCCTTATATCGAACTTCAACAATCCCTTCACATCATAGACCTCAGAGGAAGTGCTCCAACCATAAGAGCGGTTTACATGAAGAGAGCCGTTAAACATCCATTTGGACAAAGAAAGGTGCATTAAATGTGGAATTTGTGAAAATTTTTGTCAAGCTGTTTTAAAGTGAATAGAAAGGAAAAATTAGTGAACGTGGAAGCAAACAGGCGCGTTAAGTGTGGAGCTTGATCATCCAGTGCCCTCGAGATGCATGCGCTGTATTTTATGGATACAAGAGGAAGGGCAAGATCTCCGGTGATCGCAAGGAAATTCAAGCTTAACATCTTAGGAAAGAGAAGAGTTAGCATATAGAAAACCTTACTTTTTCGCTCGATTTGGAAATCAGTCTATTAGAGCAGAAACCTCCCTTTGGTGAGCAAATAGGCCGGGCAGTCCCCCGCTATGCAAGAAAACTATGTTATCATCGGGATGAAAATAGCCCTTTCTCACCAGGTCTATTGTCCCCACCATGGCCTTTGCAGTGTATACTGGATCCAGCACGATCCCTTCGGTCCTTGCCAAAGTTTTAATGGTCTCAACAACGTTTTTGGAAATTTCACCACCTTCAGTAGCGTAATCATCTACCACCATGAAGTCATAAGAGCTAAAATGAACATTTAGGTCTAAAAGACTCGCAATTCCTTCCGCTATCTCTAGTGAGGCTTTTCTCAGGCTCTCGGCGTCAGGACCCATGCTAATTCCTAGGACTTTAGTTTTCATGTTTAGCACCTTTGTTCCAAAGACTAAGCCAGCTTGGGTCCCTCCAGAACCAGCAGCATGCACTATCCAGTCTATCTTCAAATTCCTCTCATTTGCCTGTTTAGATAGCTCAATGGCTGCATTAACGTAGCCAACTGCACCCATTGGAAACGAAGCTCCTAGGGGAATTATGTACGGCTTATCTCCCTTTTTCCTCAGCTCATCAGCGATCTCTTCCATTATTTCAGGAATTTCTTCCCTTTCGACAGAAAAGAACCTAACTTCTGCTCCAAACAGCTTGTCAAGGAGCAAGTTGCCACTCACCTCAGAAGGTCTTTTTCCTCTTAGCACCAAAACAGCCTTTATTCCAAGCTTACTTGCTACGGCTGCCGTTGATCTTGCGTGATTTGATTGGATGTCCCCGGTGGTAATGACAACATTGGCTCCTTTCCTTATAGCATCTGCCATTACAAATTCTAGCTTTCTCACCTTATTTCCTCCAAAGGATGGTCCTGTGAGGTCATCCCTTTTAATCCAGATTTTTGGACCTCCCAAATGTTTTGAAAGACGAGGAAGATGCTCTAAAGGAGTTGGAAGGTAAGCCAGCCTTATCCTAGGTAAGGGGATCTTCAAGCCCATTGATTCTTCTTCTGCCTAGATTAATTTATTTATTTACAGTTCTCAAATAGCAAATCAATTTTACAACTTATCTTCTTCCTTCTGCCTTAATTCTAGCATGGTCATATTCCTAAAGGAAAGTTACGCCTTCTCTCTTCACTGTCTCATCTTTTTATTCTAATTGGCTGATTCCAAACTTTTTAACAATCTCCGCCTTCAACTCAAATCTCTCTTTATGATAAAGGGCATTTTTTGGCATTAACCTACTGAGTTTGTATGAAATCTCCAACTAGATCTCTAGCCTTCCTAATGCTGCTGATCAGCTTGTTCCTTCCCCTTATTAACTTGGTTTTCAGGAACATATATTCGCTGCTAGATGGATCCATCTTCGGAAGCATAGTACAATCGGCAATTAGAGGGATAGGGGGCCTCCTTATAGCTAAGTCCTGCTCAAACCTCCCTCTTTCACAAAGATAAAGAGGCAATAGGATTCTAGAAAGATCCAAAATCACTCTATTCGCATCTTTAGCCCTTTTTAAGTCCTCTTTACCTACAATTTCCTCACAAATTCTGTAGAACTCTTCCATATCCTTCTTCAAGAGCTCTAATTCTTCTAAAACTTGAAAGAGTTCAAGTTCATCTCCAGCATCTTTAGAGTACTTTTTAACCCACCTTATAAGCTCGTCTACAGTTTTGAGGAAGTTAAAGG
>JAVCBX010000029.1:0-3324 GCA_037917635.1 Thermoproteota archaeon
ATGTACACTAGCTTCTAATTCTTTGACTCTTGCTCCTGGCTCCTCTGACTCCACTATCATCGATGTTACCTCACATCCTTCTGCTTCCCCAGGAACTTACACTTTCAATGTTACAGCTAGCAATACGGCAGATCCTTCCTATTTTGGAGTAGGCTCAGCCGATTATGTGGTTGTTGCTACTTGTATATACCAGCTCTCGATTGATCCCTCCTATGAGCAAAGATTTGCTACTCAATACAACTTTCCAATAAATGCTACAGACTTCTCTACTCCAGCATGTCCTTCTCCAATTACCTATAGTGTGATTTCTTCCTCCTCAGGAGATTGTCAAAGTGTGAGTGTAACCTCAAGTTTCACGATAGATAGAGGTACTACCCTGACGCCGGCATTCTGGGTAAACATCACGAGGGGCAGTTCTGCATGTACCGTAGATGTGAACATTACGGATCCAGATGGCAATGTAGTTGCAACCGGCTCCTATACAGTCTCTCCTGTCCAAGTTTCAGATGTAGTAATAACTTCAGTTTATCCTCCAAGGAAAATAGTAGAAGCTGGAGAAACTTTTTCTTTGACCTTAACTCTCTATAACGGGGGGCCTGCCGTAAGCACTTTAGGTATTCAGAATGTGAGAGATTCTAGGAACGTGATTAATATTAATAGTTGGAGCCCCTCATCCTTTTCTAACTTCGGGAGTGATGAGGAAAAACAGTTAACGATCACAGCTACCTCTACCGGAAGGTTCTTGACCTCCACTATTGTTCCTGTAATCGACGCCACAAAAGATGGTACTCCTGTTCAAATAAAACCTGCATATCCAATAATGAATTTGAGTATCTCGAAAAGTGAAGTTGAGATAGGATCAAATGAGAAGATACAAATAACTCTCGATCCCTGGGATTTGCTTCAGGATACCCCAATAGATTTCGATGACCTAACTAATGTGGAACTCTCATTCTACAAATTTGAGGAAGAGGAAGATATGCTCAATTTAATTTACCAGAAGAATTTAGATTCGCCTACTTTCGAATTTACTTTAGAGAGCATAGGAATAAAAGGAGTTACCAGCCCAGAAGCTTGTGGGTATTATGTAGTCGTGGTTACTGGAGAATATGGTGGCTTTACTGGAAGTGATTCCGTTGGTTTCACAGTAACAGGTTGCTTATACGCAGGATAAAAAAGAGAAAGTGAGGAGGTGGTGAACTAAGAATTGAGCTTTTCCAGATAATCGCTCAGCAAGTCCTCTATACTCTCTTGCAATTCCCTAAGCTTCTCCTTCTCCCTCCCTTCCTTCAATTCTTTGAATTTTGAGTAAGCCATAGCGAACACATCTAGGTCCTGTAGGATCTCATTCATCGTCTTATAGTGCTTCACTAGTTTATCCCTCTTCTCACTCAACTCATCTTCCCCCACTACCTTTCCTCCCCTCATTGTTGGAATTTTAACCCAATTATATCGCCCATCCCCAATTCTAACCAAATACTTCTTCCATTCAAGCTTTTTCTCATACTCGTTCCTAAGCTCATTCTTCAAATTTCTTAGGTACTCAGCTACTCTTTCCTTCCTAGATCTTTCCAATTCGTCGGCCTTCTCTTTATACTTGGTGAAAACCCTACCAAGCATTCTATAAGCACGTTCCTTCAGCTTGGGTTTCTCTAACTTCCTAAGATCTTTCGTGTCTAGAGTATCTAGGAAGAGTGCGTCCAGATCTCCTTTCTTCAAAACATCCTCTAGGGTCCCCTTCTCCTCTTTTGGGATTCCCCCAACAATATCTTTGAACGCCTCATTTCTCTTCTCCCTAAAGTTCTTATGCTCAACAGCATAATCAACAATTTGCATCAAGGTATCATAAGCCGGTACTTCCTCAATTCCATGTTTCCTGAGAATTTTCTCATATTTCTCCCTTACTTTCGCTTCTATTTCACCATTTATATTGTAAATTTTCTTGAAGAAATCTATCCCAAGCTCCCTAAAGAGTTCTGCTTCATCCCACTTCACGTGATCTTTATCATAAAATAGCTTGAAATTCTCACTTTCTAATCTTGGAACTCTATGATAGAACTTCCCCAACCTTCTGGCAATTTCAGCATATTTAGCATGTTTACCTATCTCCCTTTCCAAATTTTCAAGCTTCTTCCTAAATTTTTCCATCTCCTTAAATTCCTCTTTAACCC
The DNA here is from genome assembly GCA_037917635.1 of Thermoproteota archaeon. Taxonomy (GTDB): domain Archaea; phylum Korarchaeota; class Korarchaeia; order Korarchaeales; family Korarchaeaceae; genus QMVU01. The sequence goes on from JAVCBX010000029.1 coordinate 2,172, forward strand.
TCTTCCACCTCTCCCTCCTCTCAAGCCACTCCCTTATACGCTCCCTCAAGGAATTATCTGCTGAATGTAGTGCATCGGCAGCACTCACTTCAGCCTTCTTACCCCTAAGAAATCTGTTCCAGGCCAGGAAATACTCTTTCAGTCCCATTTTACTACAAGAAAGTAGTTACATGTTTATAAAGCTTTCGCTACCGGTTCTGTTAACTTACTCAAATTTCAGTTCCTTTATCCTATGCATAGCCTTAAGATCTCGTTCGAAGATCTTGAGCTCCTTTGGGGCTGTGAAGCTAGGAAGTTCGGAATTGAGCGAGAGTCCCTTCTCTTTCTTGAATTTCCAAATCTTTGAGTTGAATTCCTTTAGCCTCTCCGTAAGCTTTCTCAGATCCCTGACCCTCTTCTTCCTCGGAAACCTTTGGAGGTGGACACTACCCTTGTTCCCCATTCTTCGCCATATTTCCTCTGTTATGAAGGGGCAGATTGGGGCCAGTAATTTGATAAGGCCTTCAAGGCAGTAGTAGAGCGTATATCTAGCTGCCTCGCTCTCTCTTTTCGAGAAATCCTTGCCGTAGGCTCTGGGTTTCACCAATTCTAAATAATGAGGGGCGAAAATCTCCCAAATGAAATTCCTTAGCTTGTTAGATGGGACGAAGAAATTCAACCTCTTGTAGCCCTTTTTGCATTCATCTATCAGCTCGTTGAAGAGGGAGATTATCCATTCATCGCTTGGCTCCAACTTGCTCACTTTTTTAGGTCTCTCAAACTGAGTAACAAATTTCGAGACATTCCAGAGTTTCCTCAGGAATTTGAATGCTCCTTGAATCTTCGCTTCATTTATCCTGAAATCCTCACCCACATTGATCTCAGAAGCTCCAAAAAAACGAACAGCATCAGCTCCATATTTCTCAAACAAGGGCATCGGGTAAATAACATTACCCAGTGATTTATGCATTGGTCTGCCGTTTTTATCCAAGCCCATGCCGCTTATCCAAACTAACTCGAATGCATTCTTACCAAAAAGTTGATATACCCTAAGTAAGGAGTAGTAGAGCCAAGTCCTAACTATATCCTTACCTTGGGGTCTCAGGGTACATGGAAAGGTTCTCTTAAAGAATTCCTCATCTGTTTTGTATCCCAAAATGAAGAGTTCTGAGAT
>JAVCBX010000067.1:0-3317 GCA_037917635.1 Thermoproteota archaeon
CCTTTATCCTTTGCATTGGATGGATTATCCATCCAAGATATTTAAATCTTCTTAGATGAAGAACGACAAAAAGAGCAAGCTGAAAGCGAGAGGAGAGAAGTTCATTGAGAAAATGGTTTGAAGAACTGGTAATTAACCCTAATCTGGTGGTTAGCTCCCTTTGCTATTCGATCTTTAGGGTTGAGCCTTACTCAACCTGTCTGTACTCCTGCATTTACTGCTTTAGGAGGTGGGTTGCCAAGGAAAGAAGAAATCCCATTAACATAGGGCAAATAAGGGCATTTAAGTCTCTTTCAAAACTAATTGAGGCGAGGAAGATTAGGACGATACCTTTCAGGATCTCAACTTTATGCGATCCCTTTTCCCCATTGGAAAATAAGTTCAGAGCCACTTTAAAACTGCTTAGAATAGCGAGAGGGAGAAGAATACCCCTGATAATTTCAACTAAGTCCAATTTACTGGCAAAAAATCCTTGGTTTTCTGAGATAGCGCAACTCTCAGAACTGAGCCTGGTTGTCGTTCAATTCACCCTAACAACTTTAGAGAAGGAATTGTCCAAGAAACTTGAGCCTCTGGCCCCATCACCGGAGGAAAGATTGGATGCTATGGAAAAACTTCATAAAGTAGGGACTCCCATAGCTCTAAGGCTCCAGCCGATAGTGCCGGGGATAAACGACTCTCCAGATTCCATGAGAAGGCTAATTAAGGAGAGCAGAAGCGCGGGGGCGAAAAGGGTTATAATAGAATCTCTCAGAATGAGCTTAGAAGACCCCCTTATGAAGGAATTCCAGCTAAAGATGGATGAGTTCACTTCTTACTATGGATCTAAACACCTGCTAACTCCGAAAACGGAATACAAAAGGAAGTTATCGGAGACTATCCTTAGGATAGCTAGTTCACATGAAATGCAATTTTCTGGGTGTAAAGAAACCTTTTTCGACCTTTATACTTCAAAGAACTGCTGTGGAATTGATCTCCTTGAGAACTCTTGCACGAGAATTACTCTTAAAGAAATATTAAGTGAGGAGACTGGAAAGGAGGTTGAAAGCGTTCTTAATGAGTTAATTGAGGACGAAGAGTTCATAGAAGCTCATCTTGATGAGCTTCCTAGGCCAATAGCTAGGAAGATTATGGCTCATCACAGGTTATTGAGGAAAGTTGTGAGATCAGAAAGGGCATTAAAGGCCTTATTTCCTCACAATGAGATGCCAATTGGTCTTTCAAACCATATTCCAAGCTCTAAAATCTGATAACCATGCCCGACTTAGTTCTGCTTACAGAGTCCCCGAAGACGGATCTAAATGCCTTTAAAGCCTTTTCTCCGGTGCAATGCCCTATATAAAACTCCTCAACATCAAGTTTTGAAAGCTCTTCTACGGTCCTGGATATTCTCCTTCCGCTAACAGTCTTCAAATGAAGGCCTCCAATGAGCGCCTTAACCCTCTGAATCCCAGTTATGGAAATGGCTTTCTTGATGGTATTTACAACCCCTCGGTGAGAGCATCCACTAACAACCACTAACTTTCCCTTAAAGTTCACTATTAGCGCTATCTCCTCCTCCATCTCGTCTTGAGTCATGCTAGGCGGAACTCTGTATCTGGCGGGAGGGGCCTCGAACTCTGTTTGAAGTTGAATTCTTCCTGATAAGAAGATTCCAGGAGCAAACTCTACGGGGCCCTCTATAGGAGTTGGCATCCCCTTTAGCCTCATTATTTCCTGCTTTAAGAAGGGCATCCTAGTGGTGTGTCTTAAGAAAGGGTCGATTGCTATGCTCTGCCTAAAGAATCCTTTACCATGAAGTATAGGCGTCCAGCTGTCCTTGAATTTGAGGATCGGCAGTAGGCCTTCGGTATGATCCCAGTGCTTATGGGAAAGAACTATGTAAGTAACCTTTGATAGATCAAGGTTCATCTCTTTTGCATTTGATATAACCTTATTTCCGTTAATTGACGTGTCAAACAAGATGTTAAGCTCTTTTTTTGGATATTTAGCACTAATTAACATTGAAAGACCTTTCTCCTTGTACAAACCTTCGTACTCACTTACATTATCCATCAGTATGTGAATATCTAAACCAACAAGGCTAGGTTTCGAGGCCACAATTCCATAAGATGTGAGAAAGATTAAACCATTCTCTTTTTAATTTGGAAGCCTTTTTAGCATAAGAGGAGGTAAGAGAGCTTGATAGTAGTTGCTCTAGGATCCACAAATCCGGTTAAAATTAAAGCGACTAAAAGGGCCTTTAACAAAGCGTTTGGAGGTGTGAAGGTAGTTCCGATAGAAACAGATCCAGGGGTACCTCCTCAGCCCGTAGGAGAAGAAGCAATGCAAGGAGCTTTAAACAGAGCATTTTCCGCCTTAAAATCAGTCTCAGATGCAAGTTATGGAGTTGGGATAGAGGGAGGTCTCTTCTATCTTTTCAAAAAGTACTATTTGGCTGGTTTTGTTGCTATTGTTGACAACTCAGGAAACGTATCAACGGGAATGTCTGGATGGTTTGAATGTCCAAATTCCTTCATTCCAAGGCTGCTTAGTGGAGAAGAGCTTGGATACTTAATCGATGAATTGACAGGAAGAAAGAATACGAAGAGAAAAGAGGGAGCCATCGGTTTATTCACTAGAGGGATCGTAAAGAGAATTGATCTCTATGAGCATGGAATTCTGATGGCGCTAGCTAAGATCATTTCGCCATATTGGCCCGAATAAATTTTTGACTTTAAACAAACTTGATTTTTCAAAATTAATTAGCTTAAGAGAAGATCTTATCCAAGATTTGGAGAGCTATTGAAAGGACGCCTAGTTCCGCGGTCTTCTTGTCGTTACTGCTGCATATCACTATTACGTCCCCTTCCTCGGGATTGAACGTTTCTATGAGCTTTTTACAGATCTTCTCGTCATACTGAACAACGCTTTCTCCTGTTCCAGGTATCTTGAGCTCTCCTTGAGAAAAGACAAGGGTAGTAGCTCCTAGGGCCCCGACTCTAAGGGCCTCATAGAGCTGCTCTAAACCATATTTTATCGCAGATGAAGCACCTCTTATCCTAATAGCGAAGTTAACTGGCCCGATCGTTAATGAGCTCTTTGGAACGCTTACGTAATGACTTAACCTTTCTTGAAGGCTCATTAACAAAACTCTGCCCTTCTCAGATAGCTGTATTCCTCTCCTATCCACTTCTATCAAGTTCTCGTTTCTTAGATGTTCCAGCAGTTCTCTAGTTTTAGCCTCTGTGAGACCTAAGTATTTAGAAAGCCTAGCCCTACCTATCCGCTTCTTATCGTAGATTATGGCAAGGGCCATAAACACGTGTGCTTTCTTG
>JAVCBX010000203.1:0-3291 GCA_037917635.1 Thermoproteota archaeon
CCATTACCTGGAGCTCCGAAGAATGGCTTGGGCATGAAAGTAGCTTTTATCTCAAGTTTCTCCGCAACTAGCTTGATCACATTCTTGGCAAAGAGGATTTTGTCGGCAAATCTCAATGGACTATCATATTTCAAGTCGATCTCATTCTGACCATAGCCTACCTCATGATGACCGGTGTCCCAATCTACTCCAGCTTTGTTTAACATCTCAGCGATCTCTAACTTTATCTCATGAGCCTTATCCTTTGGTGAAACATCGAAGTAGCTTCCCTTATCTAAGCTCTCACCATTTTTAACCAAATAGAACTCCAGCTCACCACCAACGAATGCCCTGTAACCAAGGGATTCTACTTCCTTGAGAACTTTCTTCAGGATGAACCTCGGGTCACCTTCGTATGGTTTACTTCCCTGGTAGACATCGCAGAAATAAACCTCCATATCATTCAGCTTGAACTTCGAATTTTCATCGACCTTAAGGAGCATATCGCTCTCAAATCTCCTGACAAAACCGAGGATTGAGGATCCATCGAACCAGATTCCCTTTTGCTTGGATTCCTTGAATTTCTGCTCGGAGACGAGAACTTCCTTTAAGGTGCCATTAATATCTGAGAACCTCAGGCTAATGACACCCCCCATTCTCTCTTAATTTCTTCAGAAACTTTTAATTTTTTCTGTACCCAAATTCAGAGGAATTTCTCGAGATTTTCGTGCAAGATTTTATCGTTCCATCCTATACTCTTCACTACGCTCTCAATAGTAGACCCATAGGAAGCAGGATTTATGTCGAGATGCTTAAGGGTGAAATCGCTTTCAAATACTACGAGGTTTTCCAAACCATCTGAGAGTGCATAATTTAGCCTTTCATTTGGTATTTCAGCAATTATCCCTGAGAAAGGTGAAGTTCCGAGGAATAGATTTCCTTCAAGTCTCCTGAGCTCTCCCTTATTGACTTTGGAAAAGGGATCGTAGATAGCGTATAAGCCATGGACTAGATAAAAAATTGCATCCTCTTCTAGGATGTACCTCTTAAGTAAATCCAATTGGTTTTGATTTAGCATTGAGGTATGAATTTGAAATTTTCTAATTCCTTCTGAGATCGCTTTATTGAAGATTTCCTCAAGTTTCTCAGGTAAGAGCAGGGGGGCACTGAGCCAATTTTGAAGTTTGAGGAACTTGAATCCCTTAACTTCTTTCAACACTTCATCGTTGAAATCCTCTACGAGTACGTAAAGACCTGGATAAATGTAATTATACTTCTCCTGAATCTCCTTTAAGAGCGGGATATTTTCCCGAGTGAGGATGCCAACTATCCCATCTAGGTTGTATTTTTCCTTGAGCTCATCAACTTTTCTCAACCCTCTCAAAATTACATCACTCGGCCTACTGGAAGGATAGTGTAGGTGAAAGTGACCATCCCTCATAACTATCACGGTAATCCCTCTGCTTAAAAACTTAACTACCTAAACTTCTTTTAGAGGAATAGGGGAGCAAATACTAGAGCGGTCATGTTCACCAGCTTCGTAAAGATGTGGAGCGATGGTCCAGCAACATCCTTCAATGGATCACCAACCGTATCTCCAACAACTGCAGCTTCATGAGTCTTCGTTCCCTTACCGCCAAGATTTCCAACTTCAATGTACTTCTTCGCATTATCCCATGCCCCACCAACATTTATGAAAAACGGGGCTAACATGAGCACAGAGAGGGTTTGACCGAGGAGTAGACCAGCTAGTGCTTCGATCCCGAGCAAGAAACCAATCAGGATAGGTGGTATTATGGCGAGCAAGGAAGGAATTATCATTCCCTTCAAAGCATTCCTCGTAGTTATATCAACACATTTACCATACTCCGGCTTAGCTTTTCCAGAAAGCAATCCCCTTATTTCCCTAAATTGCCTCCTCACTTCATCAACAACTTGGAAAGCAGTTCTTCCAGTAGCCCCAATTGCCAGGGCTGAGAAGAGGTAAGGCAATACTCCCCCTATTAGTAAACCGACGAGGACTTCTGGCTTAACCACATTTATTACAGGAAAGCTACCAGTACCTAGGTCTAGGAGGCCAACAATTCTCAAGTAAGTTAGGAATATGACCACAGCAGATAGGCCTGCACATGCCATCGCATAAGCTTTGGTTACAGCTTTAGTTGTGTTCCCCAAAGCATCAAGCTTCTCCAGAGATGCCCCAACCTTATCTTTAATCCCTGACATCTCAGCAATTCCATCAGCATTATCTACGATAGGTCCAAAAGCATCGGAGGCCATTATTATACCGGTTGTCGACAATATTCCTAGCGTAGCGGCAGCAACCCCATAGAAACCAGCGATCCCCCCACCACAGATCGTGTAGGAGAAGAGGATTACTCCAGCTATTACCAGAGTTGGGATGAATGGGCTTTCCAAACCGTAGGACAAACCCATTATTATGTTAATCGCTGATCCTCTCTGAGATGCTTCAGCAATTTTCCTAACAGGCCTTTTGCCGAGTCCGGTATAGTATTGGGCAACTAAGCCTATGATCAAGCTCGCTATTAATCCAGCTAGAGCTGCGTAGAATATATTCACATCCCCGATAAGGTAGATAGTGGAGATGTAAAATCCAAGGGCGCAGAGGATTCCTGTAATTGCTAAAGCAAGGTTAAAAGATTTACTTGGTTCCAGCTTGAATTTCCCAATTGTCAAAATCCCTATGATCGTTGCTATTAACCCTATGGCTTGAGCAACTAAGGGAAAAATGATGGCATTTTTTCCAAGATTAGCAAAGAGGATCCCGAGGACCATAGCACAAATTATATTATCGCTAAAGCTCTCGAATAGATCTGCTCCCCTACCTGCACAATCCCCAACGTTATCTCCAACCTGGTCAGCAATTACTGCGGGATTTCTGGGGTCATCCTCGGGGATTTTCTTCTCAACCTTACCAACCAAATCTGCCCCTATGTCCGCGGCTTTCGTATAGATTCCACCCCCAAGTTGGGCGAAAAGTGCAGCTAAGCTTGCTCCAAAACCGAAGCCAACAATTAGCTCAGGATCTCCAAAGAGATAATAGAGTATTGAAATTCCAAGTAGGCTTAGGCTAACCACACAGAGGCCCATAACTGCCCCTCCCCTGAAAGCGATCAGGAAAGCCCTCCTAGCTGATATCCTAGCAGCATTCGCACTCCTCACATTTGCCCTAACAGCTATGCTCATCCCTATATAAGCAGCGATCAAGGATAGAGCTGCACCAAGGAGGAAGGAGATCGTTGTATGCCAGCCCAAAGCGAAGTAAATTAAAATAGCTAAGATAATTGCTAT
>JAVCBX010000131.1:0-3286 GCA_037917635.1 Thermoproteota archaeon
GGCTGCAGGTGTGGATGTTCAGATTAAACTGAACTAGTTATACCGCAGCACTGATTCTGGCTGGGTGCCCGGGGTCCCTGTCACGAAACGCTAACTAGTTGATTTCGTGAGGGATTCTGGTGTCACCCAGTTGCCATCTGGGTGACAGGCCAGGAGCAAATAAATAGGTAAGTATTTACAATTTTATGAACTCAGATGTAGTCAAGGATTGTAAATGCATGTTAGAATGCGTGATTCACTTGACCCGAATTCTGTTCGGGTTATTTAGTAGAAATACACGAAAAAGTTAACGAAGCCAGCAGGCTTCATAAGTTTCAACAAATCCAAATCTGATTATGAGAGTTCCAGCAAGCATGGGTGCGATCATCCTTCCTGCTGTCATTGTAGAGGAGAACAATCCCATCATCTCCCCCTTCCTTGTTTTGTACCTATCTGCGATAAGTGCAAGAGAAACTGGAACGAAGGTGGCAGTTGCTATCCCATGATAAGCCCTTATAACAGCCAATTGGAAGTAATTCCAGACGAATAAGTAGAAGAAGGGAGCGGTAGCGAAAACGAAGCCTCCAATTGTTAGAAGGGTCTTCCTTCCGTATCTATCCGAAAGCGATCCAGCTATGACGTTCGTAAATATGCCAACGATTGTGGGATGTAGAGGCTATGAATCCGATCTTAGCAGGACTTATTCCCAAACTCTCAGCGAAAAGTGGGAGAGTAGGGGACTTTGACATGATCGAACTCAATATGCGAAAAAGCCAGCTATTGAAAGCGCCCTAAATAAGCCTTTTGATCTCAATTTGAACCTCAAATCAAGCAACTAAAGGACCCCTTTTTAGCTTAACTAAGGGATGAATTTAGCCAAATCATTGACTTTCATCCAATTAAACGAGTTTTATTTTTTCAAGCCATTAAGTTCTTTCATATGAGAGGGGAAAATTGATTTTGGAGGCCCAAATCTGACTTAGAGCATCCTTTAGTGAAGTTATTTCAAACAATATGGATTCATCGACGTAAGAATTGCCCTGCTCACTCCTGAAAAGACGGCAGCCATGCCCACTAAGGCGTAAGCTCCATAGCCAGACGCCACGTTGGGAATAACTGATTCATGACGTAACCGTAAGCACCTCCCAGCATTCCGCCTATGAAGAGAGAAGGGGCAAAGACCCCTCCGGAGCCTCCACTTCCTAAAGTTATTGACATAGCAACTCGTAGTAGCTCTTCATCGAATAAGTTAGGGATCCAAGAGCTGGATAATCACCCAGAAACCTTCTTGCAAAGGAGGTAGAAACTACTGTAGCCACCACTGCCGGAATGAATGATTTGGCCCTACATTCGGCAAGCATGACTTCCATTGCAAAGAACACGCCTGCTATCGGTGCGTTAAACGTAGCCGCTATTCCCGCTCCAGCCTCGCAAGCAACTAAAACCTTCAGCTTTTCTGTGGACAGCCCTAGAATTTGGCCTATTGAGGAGCCAGAAGAAGCTCCTATTTGAGCTATCGGCCCCTCTCTTCCAGCAGAGCCCCCGGACCCTATGCAAAATTGCCGAGACTTGGGCTTTATGAGCGTTACTCTCGGTCTTATTCTCCCTCCCTTGATCCTGATCGCTTCCATCATCTCTGGAACACCGTGACCCTTCGTCTCCAAAGCTGCAAAGTATATTATAGGTCCTATTATGAGGCTCCAAGGGCAGGAGCAATGATATAGTAGCTTTTTTCCATGAAACTGAATATATCTGGTCCTATTCCGTAGAATACAGTTATGAAGAAGCTTATTAACCATCTGAAGAGTATGGCCCCTAAGCTGGATATCAGACCAACTAAGGCAACTAATAGCAAAAGAAAGACATAGCTCTCCCTGATTCTTTGCCAATTGGCTGGTCTCATTTTTCCTCTAGGTCGAAGTGTAAGTATCTGAGCAAATAAAATATTTTTACAATTGAAATTCCGCTTAAATCGGTCTTTTTTAAAGTAAATGGCTTTTCATGAAGCTTAGGGCATAAAAAGAGTTTTTATATCTTTTTTAAACGGACATCTTTATAGGAAGTTCTCTGCATAAGTGCCTCCGGAAAAGTTCAGAGGAGTCGTGGTGAAGACGATTCTGGCTATGTATTTTATGAATTCGTCTAGAACCTCCTCTGCTTTCTCCTGAGGCGGTGTTTCCTCGCTTTTTCCTACTTTGCAAGGTGTCCAATGCCTGAAAAATAGACTTCCTTTCCAATCTCCTATGGATATTATGTGACCTTTGTAATAGAAGAAGTAAGTGAACCAGCTCTTCATGTCTCCAGATATTTTAAATGTAGGGTAGCCGAACATGTGCATTAGCTTGTAAAGAAACCTCGGAATTATTGCTGTCCAGCCAAGGCTTACCCTAGGATCGTCCTTTTCTCCTAAATCCAAACCTTTATCCATAAGATCCTTGAAATCCTCCTTAGTCATTACCTTCAAGTTCTTCAAGAACTCTAGATCCTCTTCATCCAGATCTGATCCGCAGTCTTCCGTGTAAATTTCCAATATAGCTTGAGGGTGCTCATCCCTAGAAATTTCATCAAGAAGTATCTCGAGGTAGCTTTTCTCTCTTAGATGCCCTCCAGATTCTATAAATGATTCTATGAATCTCTTGAGCTCCTGCGGACACCCTATCCTCCACCTCTCTTTTATTCCATATTTCGAAGGATTCTCAACTATTTTCTCAATCAACCTAGAAATCTTTTTCAGATCTCTTTCCTCAATGTTTGAGATGAACTTAAAATAACGTCTTAAGGTATCTTCTGAAAATTTTGGAAATCTCCACAGCTTTCCTTCTGTTCCCCAACTATTTCGGCCCAAGTTCTCTGAAGAAATTTTCAAGTTTGTCCTGGACCTCTCCTTCCAAGAGGATGAAATGCAATTCCTTGTCAGGATTGTATGCAAGAAGTCCTAGGGTCTTCTTAACTGATAGTAATAACGCATCCATTAACACCCTTCCGATCAATTCGTTATACCGGTTTATATGGAACAACTAAAATGATAGATTTCTGAATTCCACTGCACATTCTAAAGTTCTCTATCCGCACCTTTACAAGCCTATTTCTATGTAGACGGATTGCTGCTAAACAGTGATGACATCCCAGCCTCGCCAAGAACTAATAGAGTGGGATCAGATATAGCGAACCATCAAGATAGCCGGGATTTCTTACAAAACGATATGGGGCCGCTCTACAACCAGTCTGACCTTTCTGAACGCAAACAACTGCCCAAAAAGAATCTATTTACCTTTTTAAGCCCAAATTTTTAAGTTTCGCTCGGTAC
>JAVCBX010000088.1:0-3262 GCA_037917635.1 Thermoproteota archaeon
ATCCAGCAGTAAGGAAGGTGTTCATAAGGCCCACTCAACTCTCCGAGAGGGCAGGAAATCAGCTTGAGAGGATATTACGCTTTTTAGGGGTAAAGAGGTTCCCAGATCGCATTGCTAGGAAACTCAAGAGAATGCCAGAATGTTGTCCAGAAGGAGCTACTCTTTCCATAAGGAGAAGCGATGGAAGGGCTGAGGTGCTTGCTCTTGAAGAGGGCAACACAAAGGAAAGGCTTTTTGGACTCGCAATTGATATAGGAACAACGAAAGTCGTCGTCTATCTCGTCGACCTGAATACTGGCGAGATATTGGGGAGGGAATCGAACTACAACAAACAACTGATTTTCGGAGAAGACGTAGTATCAAGGATAAGCTACACCATGGAGAGGGAGGACGGGAGGGAAAAGGTTCAGAAGGCTGTAATAGACACGATAAATGAGTTAATAACTAAGCTAACTTCAGAGCATGATGTAAGAAAAGAGGAGATTTTCGATATATGTGCCGCTGGAAACACCGTGATGACCTATCTCTTCGCGGGAATCGATGCCTCCCCTTTGCTAGAGCCAGGAGCGGAGGTATCTAGGGATCCAATAGTGCTTAAGGCGAGAGATCTTGGACTTAAAGTCAACGAGGAAGCAGAGGTATATTGCCTGCCATGCGCCAGCAGATTTTTTGGAGGAGATGCTATAGGAGACATCCTTATGTCAGGGATGCACAAATCTCCGAAAATTTCACTTTTAATCGACATAGGAACGAACGTAGAGGCAGTTCTTGGAAGCGAATCTTGGTTCATCTCAACAACTGCAGCAGCAGGCCCAGCTTTTGAAGGTTGGGGAATAAGCTTCGGTATTAGGGCGATTGAAGGCGCAATAGATCGGGTTAGGATAGACCCAACCACTCTAAAGGCAGAGTACTCAGTGATAGGTGGGGGAAGGCCCAAAGGAATCTGTGGCTCTGGCCTAATTGACTTGCTTTCCGAGCTTTTCAGAAACGGAATAGTGGACAGTTTGGGCAAGATAAACAAGGAAATAAAGAGCCCATATATTAGAAAAGGGCCCTACGGATATGAGTACATCGTAGTTCCAGCTGAGGAAACGTCCATCGGAAGAGACATAGTGATAACGGAGAGGGACATAGAAAACTTAATAGATGCGAAAGCAGCGGCCTGCTCAACTGTTGGAGTGTTGTTGAAGAAGATGAGGCTTACTGTATACGATATAGAGCAGGTTTTCATATGCGGCGCCTTTGCAAGTTACATAGATCCTAATAGCGCGATAGCAATAGGCCTAATACCAGAACTTCCCAAAGCCCAGATTAGCTATCTGGGAAATGGATCGGTGGGAGGTGCCTACATGGCCTTAGTTTCTGTGAAGCACAGGCGTGAGGCTGAGGAAATAGCAAGGCTTACGACTTATTTCGATCTGTTGAAGGATCCTGACTTCATGGACGAGTACACAGCAGCCTTCTTCCTTCCAGGAAAGAAGGAGCTCTTCCCGACTTGGTGGTCTGCGAGCAGGAAGGTGAGGAGGGGCTGAGCTTTCCCACACGGAATTATAAGGCAGAAGAGAGTTGTTTAAATTTGGAGAATTCGCACTCTTAAAGGTCTGGTGCTAAAAATGGGACTTGCAATATCCATCTCAGGCAAGGGAGGAACGGGTAAGACAACGCTAGCTGCATTACTCTTAAGGACTTTGCTTAATGACGATAAAGATCGCTCCATTCTCATGGTTGATGCAGATCCTGCCTCTAACCTTCAAGAGGTGTTGGGAGTTAAAGTAGAGAAAAGCGTTGGAAAAGTGGCAAACGAGCTAAAAAAGAAGATAGAGACGGGAGGAATTCCAATTGGAGTTTCTAAGGCGGAATTGCTCGAAGCTTGGGTGTACGAAACTCTTGTTGAGCTCAACGATTTTGATCTACTTGTAATGGGAAGAACAGAGGGGGAAGGTTGTTACTGCTACGTCAACAGCGTCTTAACGAGAATACTTGATGCCATAACCAAGAACTACGACGTGACTATTATGGATATGGAGGCAGGACTGGAGCACTTGAGCAGAAGAACCGATAGAGATGTGGATGTTATGCTCATCGTAACAGATCCTTCTTCCATGGGCTTTAAGACCGCAGAGAGGATAAAGGAACTTGCGCACGAGGTTCACATTAACGTTAAGGAGATATATCTGGTTGGCAACAAATTTTCCAATGAGCTAGCCCCTCTCTTAGAGGAAAAAGCAGAGGAGATTGGAGTAGAGTTGGCAGGATTTATCCCTCCGGACCCAAACGTGGTTAAGTTCAACATGGAGGGAAGACCTTTATTGGAACTCCCAAAAGATTCTCCAGCTTTAAGGGCTGCTGAGAAAATTGCTAGGAGAATAGGCTTGCTAAATTAGTTGGAGGATCGTTAAGCCCTTATAAGAATCCTTATATTGTTGTCACTTGGGCTCTTGCCCTGATGGAACTGAAATCAGTGAGTAAGGTCATAGAATTGGATCTTTGCTCCTTTTGTGGTGCTTGTATAGCGGTTTGTCCAAAGGGAGCCTTAAATCCGAATTCTGATGCCCCAAATTTCGACCCGGAGAAGTGCATAGAGTGCGGGCTTTGCACCATGGTTTGTCCCTCACTCAATCGGGAAGTAGAAGAATCGAAGATTCTGTCTCGCTTCACAGGAAGAACTTTACTGGATGAGGTGTCAAGAGTTTCTCAGGACGGAGGGGCTGTTACGACGCTTTTGCTGCTTGCTCTCCAAGAGAGCCTGATAGATGGGGCAATTGTATGCGGATTAAGCGAGAAGGAGCCTTTAAGACCGAAGCCTATCATAGCCTCGGAAAGGAAAGAATTGTTGGCTTCTGCAGGTTCTAAGTACGTCTCTTGCCCCAGCCTGGCTCTGCTAAGAAATGCGGTAAATAAGTATCGATCTTTAGCTGTTGTGGGCGTTCCTTGCCAAGTTAGGGCAATTAAACTCATGAGAAAAAAGGCTCCTAGGTATGTGAAAAATGTAAAGCTGGTAATAGGCCTGTTTTGCACTGAAAGCTACCCATACACAGGGTTTTGCAGGATGTTAAGGGAGAAGATGGGCGTGAATCCGTCTGATGTAACGAAATCCCAGATAAAAAGGGGTAAGTTCTCAGTTAAGCTAAGCAAGGGTGGAACAAAAGACGTTAAGATTAAAGAGACGAAGGAATACGCGAGGAGTTCTTGCTCTTACTGCGGCGACTTCTTAGCTGAGTCGGCCGATCTCTCGATTGGAGGAATGGGGTCTGAGGATGGC
>JAVCBX010000081.1:0-3246 GCA_037917635.1 Thermoproteota archaeon
AAAATACTTGGATTGGTAAATTCCTAACTTGTTTCTCCAACCTACTCGCAAGCTCTGCCCCGCTAATACTTTCGAAGCCGGGGTAATTTTCTATTTCAATTGCGTAGAGGAGCAAGCCACCAATTGCCTTTGCTTCAAGCAACAGAACCTTAAGCCCTCTCCTAGCAGCATAAATCGAGGCTGTGCATCCAGCAGCTCCACCTCCTATGATAATTACATCAAACAACTCTTCCACCTAATCACCCATAGCTTTCCTTACTCTTCCCATAGCTATCGAGAGTGCAGCCCTTCTAGAGGAAATACTTTCCTTCTCGCTCTTCTCCAACACAAGCCTCGTATTCCTAGTAATCCTTTCCTCCACTTCCTTAAACATCCTATCAACTTTACTACCAAACTCATACTCAACCCAAGAGCTTATCACACCACCAGCGTTTGCGACAAAGTCCGGAACGATCTTAATTCCCCTGTTCTCCAACTCCTCCTCAATCTTTGGGGGAATCGGTATATTTGCGGCCTCTACAATGAGCTTCGCTTTCACCAGATCCTTGTTGTGTTCATTTATTACATCTGGCCTAGCTCCAGGAATTAGGATATCAACGTCCAAGGAAAATAAATCCTCTGTGCTTAACTTCTCACCCTCTGGATAATCAATCACCCTTCCAGTTTCCTCCTTAATTTTCAACAACTTCTCTACATTCAAACCATTAGGGTTGTAAATCGTCCCCTTAGAATCGGAAACAGCCACGATCAAATAACCTTCTTCGCTTAGGAATTTGGCTGTAAACCTTCCTACATTTCCGAATCCCTCTATTGCAACCCTCAAACCTTCCTTTCCTAGCTTGAAAAATTGGGAAGCCACCACAGTAGCTTTAGCTACCCCAAATCCAGTTGAGCCGAGCTCATGGGGTAAGCCACCCATCTCCATTGGTTTTCCCGTGCAGGCTTTGGGATTTTTTAACTCGTCAGCTATCCAAGCCATCTCTTTCATCCCCATGTTCATATCCGGTCCAGCAACGTATTCGCTTGGGATCAAATTCCTTAGCTGTCTTGCAAAGCTCCTAACAACTGCCTCCTTATCCGTTCTTTTCGGATCTGCCCTTATTCCAGCTTTAGCCCCACCGAATGGTAGCTCAGCCATTGCATTCTTCCATGTCATTGCCCTAGCCAAGCGCCTAACCTCCTCTTCACTTACATCAGGCAGAAACCTTATACCACCTTTCCCTGGACCGAGGGCTGTGTTATCAATAACTAGAAATCCCGTAAATTTCAACTTGGGATCAAATACCTTCACTATTTTCTCTGGTCCAAATTCATCAAATTCTTCAGGCATCCCCAAACTTTCAGTACAAGATAACTTAAAAAGTTTTTTAACCCCTAGGGAGTTTTCTCCCCCTTAAGCTCCTCTTCAATTCTCCTCAAGTTCTCTATCCTCTTGTAGGTGAGGGGGTGGGTCATGAACCACTCGAGAGCGCCTAATTTCTTCTCAGCTTCCATTCCCCTCCTAACACCTTCGCTGCTGAATGGGTCAGCTATGTAGAATGCCCTTAGCATCGAGTGAGCCCTGGATTTCCTGTAGTTTGGAAGCTCATATGAAATCTTAGCTAAAGCTGATGCTAAACTTCTTGGAGATCTCGTAACATAAGCGCTAAAGCTATCAGCATAGTACTCTCTTATCCTTGAAAGCCAGAGAACGATTAAGCGACCAACGAATTGAGCTAGCATGGCTAGGAAGAAGATTAGTATCCCCAAGCTACCTTCCTCGTCTCTCCTCCTAGGTGAGAAGATAATAGCTAAGTAATAGAGCAAGATTGGCAAAACGCTCGCAACACACATTACGATCATATCCCTATTTCTTATGTGCCCTAGCTCATGAGCTATCACAGCTTTCACTTCTTCCTTATCTAAAAGATCTAGTAACCCTTGATGAATTGCTACATTAGCTGAATTCTTACTCCTTCCGAATGCGAAGGCATTCGGGGTCGGATCGTTAACCAAATAAATCTTCGGCTTCTTCATTCGCTCTTCCTTGCAGATTTCCTCAACTATCTCATGAATCCATGGATATTCCTCTTCCCCTAACTCCCTCATTCTGTAAACGGATTTTATGATCGAAGGGGAGAAATACCACTGGATGAAAATTAGAAAGATAGAGAAGATTAAAACTAGAGCGACCCCCGGTAAACCAGAAGCTCCTGAAAACCAGAGCAAAAGGGCTAAAATTCCAGCTACAATACCGAAGAGTAATGCTAGCGTAAGAGTTGCTGCAAGCTTGAGTTTAAAGAGACCCTTCATCCCTATCTAATCTTTTAAAATTCCGTAATTTAAACCTTTCCACAAAAATTAAAAAAGTGAGGAAAGTTCATGGGGTCTCTATCACAAACCTCTCGCAATACCACCAGTAATCTTGGGCCCGTGAATCAACGTTGTCGATGAATACATCTACTCTAGCACCACTGCTACCGCTCACGAATGTAAGTGTCTGCACAACTGAGTAAATATCTGTATCTATCCAATCATCTACGGGAATCCATGTGTCGGCTGTCCATTCCCAAAGATCATAATCAAAGGCCCCGAAGCCTATTAGATTGTACTGAATAGTATCGCCTCCCTTTAAACCTACTCCACATACGACATTGTGGAGAGTATTTGGTTCTAGATCGTCAAATGCTGTAAATTGGTACTGGGTACGGCCATCCACATGGACGGTACCATCTACCCTGTCCTTATAGGTAAATCTTGGTATTTTTGTTTTCAGTATCCCTTGAACCTTCATATCACTATCTACTCTCACCCCTCCCTCAAAATCTCCTGCATAATTGATTACTAATACATCATTGTTATCGTGAACTAGTGCCCTCTGTGCGGTATTAGACCCTACGCTTCGACCATCACTTGTACCGAGCTTAAAATCTGCTCCCTGATGCTCCAAGGTCCATCCGGTGACTTTTAGGTTTCCCCCATATCCTACGGTGAGCCAACCATCACTATCGCAGTAAAGCCCTACCTTACCACTATTATCGTTCGTGTAAAGCATTAGATCTCCACCGTTCCTAATCTGTAAGGCCTCTCCACCACCATCATTTACAACTACTCTCCCATTTGCCCATATTTGTTTAGTGACGAGATTCACATTATCTCCTAAATTAGCATTCCATAGGGTCAATGTATTCCTAGAGCTTGGTGCATTTATCCTTATCTCAACATCATTCCCACCACTATCCCCACCAATTCCAATTGTATCCCCAT
>JAVCBX010000083.1:0-3242 GCA_037917635.1 Thermoproteota archaeon
GTGTTCCTTCAGTGGATGTTTGCTGTGGAGAGAATATTAATGCTGTACTATCTGTTTTTTGCTCTAATAAATGGGCTATTCTTCTTCATACCGATCTACAACAGAAGACCTATTCAACTAATAGCAGCCGCCACACTAGTTGTATCTGTTTATGTGTTATTGATTAAACGCTTTTCATTTGATCCAATAATAACAGTTTTCGGCCCACCAAACTACTAGTTTGTGCTTGTTGATTAGAAATGGTGCTCCGGCCGGGATTTGAACCCGGGTCTGGGGCTCGAGAGGCCCCTATGCTTGACCGGACTACACCACCGGAGCAAATGTTTTTCAGCGGACATCTTATTTAAAACTTAATTCACCTTGCATTGATGACAAAGGAGAATAAAAGCCCTGTTATCCTTCTAACTGGAACACCAGGAGTGGGAAAGACAAGCGTTTCAAAAAAACTAGCAACTCTCATGGACGCTGAGCTCATAGAAGTCGGTTCTTTAGTTAGAAAAAAGCGCCTCTTCCTTCGATACAACAAAAGAAGAAAGAGCTACGTGGTAGATGAATTTGCGCTGAGCAAGGAGCTAAATAAAATGATTAAAACGCTGCTGGGAGCAGGAAAGGCTTGCATCGTGGATACCCATCTCATTAGTGTTATTCAAGACGAGTACACTGATTTTGTCATAGTGCTCACTTGTGATCCGCTAATTCTCTATAATAGGATTCTATCTAAGGGAGCTCCGATTAAAAAAGCCGTTGAAAACGTAGTTTCAGAGTTCTTAAACCAGCTACTCGTAGAGGTGCTTGAAAGATTTGACAACAGGAAAGTGTTTGTTATAGATACCTCCTGCAAAGGAGTTGAAGAGATAGCATCTGAGATTTTGCATAAAATCTCTTCTAAGAGAACTTCACCCATAAAAAGGCCGTTGAAACGGATAAATTGGTCTTTTAGAACAATCTGGATCTCAAAACTTCTTTCCTCCGCCCACGATAGAAATTAGGTGCAAGAGAAAAGAGATAAGCAATGTCATCATCTTCTATCTCCAGAAATGAATAATCTGGCCTTATTTTAACACGTGAAAGCTCTGAAGAACCTCTAGGAAGCACAAGACATTCACCAGTTCTCAAATTGTGTATTTGATGGGCTTTCTCCTTAATTGCCGTTGATGAAGCGCCAAGCAAGCTAGAAATGTACGAAACATCTTGAGTTGAGCCATAGCGTGAACTATCTTGGTAGAAGCGTTCCTTATTAGATGAGGTGATAAATTAAGCGGGGGACTGAGAGATCAAGATGAAGCCTTCTCCGTATTTCCTCAGTTCCGAGACAATCCTATCGCCTATTGTGAGACCGCTTAAATCTGTCATCCTTGGAGGATCCTTTCTGCCTCTTCTATGACGGTAACGCGTCTTAATCCACTCGACCTACCTAAAGCCTTGTTGTAGCGATATATCCTTTCCAGCAAGGTGAAGACGAATAGGTCCCTAACGGTCTGAGTTGCAACATCCCTAAGCTCTATGCCGACTAAGCCACTCATGAGATCCTCCATGCAAAGAAAGTTCTCTTTACAAAGAACTTTCCTTGCTTCTCCTCTAACTAAGGGATAGATCTTCCTCAACAAAGCCCTTTTGCTCTCCTGCTCTGCCCTATCCTCGCTGAATGGGAAGCTATCTCCTCGTATAACTCTAAAAGAGTCGGAGATTTTCCCTCCAATGCAGGTTTCCTAAGATTTTGAAGTCCTTTGAGCATTAGATACGATTGAGGAGGCGTTAAACCAAGTATTATCGTGAATTTTTCTACTATTTCATCCAGATAAGTCTCATCTTCACCTTTAAGACCATCTAACACGTTTATTGAGGCAGGAAATGTTGATATAAAAGGAGAAACTATCCTTCCCCCTAGCAAAATGATGAGATCCCTGTACTCGTTTTCATAGTCGAAAACGAGTACGGGAACTCCAAACTCCCAAACCTTGGAAACAATAAACTTTGAAGTGGTGGTCTTTCCAGAGCCAGTTCTTCCAAGAATCGCCACATGATGACAAAGATCTCTTAGACTTAGTTTTACAGCAGATCCATTCGATGTTTTTCCTAGTTCAAGCTGAACAAGATCTACTATCTCCTCTGAACGAGGATAATCGCTATCAGCCCTTGCTAGTTCGAATTGAATTCGAAAAGAGAGGCTATTAGAGAACTCCTTCAGGCTGGATCCTTTTATTGGTTCAACTTCCCAATCATCACCTAACTTAGCTCTTATCGTGCTTTCTGCCAGATCTAGCATGGATTTGGCTATTTTAAGGCTTCCAACATCTTCTTCACCCACCCAGAGTATTATGGCCTTTCTTTCAACTACCTCCAAGCTATTTTCTCAGCTTTTCCCTTTGTTGAGGAACAACCACCTCCTTCCACTCTTGTTCGTGGAGCACGATATCGTAAGGGCTATGTTCACCTCCATACGGGCTAAGAGTTCAGCTATCTGGGAGAACTTCTCCTCTATCCAGCTTTTTGGCTGAGCTCAACTCCAATACCTTTAAAAGGAAGCTTATCCCTTTCCTTAATCAAAACATTGTCCCTTCCGGACAAAAGTTCAATGGGTTCAGAAGCTACCTTTATCAATCCCTTATCACCAAGAAATCTTTTGGATAGGACAAATAGCAAGATTGGCAGCAAAAACAACGCAATGATTCGAAAGTTTGAACCTCTTAGGGCTGGAAACGCCCTCTTCAAAAACTCGTAATAATCAATGGAAGGAGAATATCTCATTTGTTTTCTTCATTTTTCGCATTTATCGTCAACCCTCCAAAATAAGCTCCATCGTTTAGCATGACCGTCAGCATCTTCGCCCTTTTCTGATAACAGTCTTGTGACTCTTTATGGCATTTGCAACGGCTTTTTACGTTATATTTCTCAAACCAAGTTGTTTTGCTGCGATATAAACCGCCGCAGCAGAAACTATCAGAGGACTCTTTCCAAGCAGGTTAAACCTAGTGGTCTCGTTTGAATTAAGCAATTTGATTATCTTTAATGCTCTTAGCTGAACTCTATCGAAGATGCTAGGGAGATTGGATCTCAAAGGTCCTATTGCTGAGAGAAAACCTCCTTCATCAAGCTTCCTGAGAACATAAGCTATGTAAACCCCATACTGTCCATTTCCTCCTCTAATCCCTAAGATTCCCCTTATCTCGTTCATTTTCTTTAATTCTTATAAATTAATGTCTGTTCTCCGCAAGAGCAACCCATTAATTTGAGCACATCCA
>JAVCBX010000087.1:0-3239 GCA_037917635.1 Thermoproteota archaeon
CAATACGGTAAGAGATAATTATGCTGGTATCCTCATTCGATCATCCCAAGTAGAGATTGGGATAGCTGAGATATGTAGGATGTACGATCGTCATATCTTGCCCTCAAGAGGGCCCGCAAAGCAAAGGATCTCCAATTCCCGTATAGTCAACAACCAGCTCATAAACTTAATACTTTCAGGAACTAATTTCGCAACCATTGAGAACTCAGAAATTAGTGGGGCCTCTACGATCAACGTCTTCGTTTATCGTTCCCTAGCCAAGCTATATAACTGCTCTATTCACTCAAGCCAGATAGGAGTTCTAGTCTACGAGACCCCAATACTCACTTTCTTGGGAAATAGGGTCTATAATCACTCCCACATTGGCCTTAAGATGTATAAGTGCTCTTCGATGGGTATACTTCATTGGTTACACCTTGAACCAGTCGCTGCTTATTCAGATGAGGGAGATATAAGGGTAATTGGTAATCGCTTTGAAAATAACGGGTATGGAATTCATATAGACTTCGAGGGAGGACCTCATGGATACTTTAACCGTCATCTCAGAATATCAAAAAATCTCCTTTCCCACAATTCAGTTGGCATATTCGTAAATAGGGCATTTGGGGAAATAGTAGAAAATAATTTCATTAAGAATGGAAAACACGTAGAGGGTGGTATGGATGAACCTATTCCGGAATTCTCCTTAGATGAACCCGCTCCCCTCGGAAATTATTGGGACACTCACAAGGAAAGTAGTGCCTACGAAGTCTTGCCTGAACATTATGATTACCATCCATCGCCAGTTCCGATTGAAATTCCAAAGATCCTTGATTCTGAAGGTCCAAGAGTGGAAGTTAAGAACTTCGCGGTAGTTCCCTTCAATGAAACTCACGTGATGATAAAACTTGATATCCATACTTCTGATGAGCAGAGCTACTTGGGTGACCCGTACTTTAGGACTCACTTCGGTTTCATCACTTTGCTGAGCCCCCACATGCAAGAACGTGATTTCGGATGGACAGGTTTTGCTATGAATATCTTGGGACCAGAACACCTAGCAAAATCCCATGACATTCAAGACTTCACTTTCGTTTATGGTTGGACTGCTGAAATGGAACCAGTTCCATTCCCGAAGGAATGGATCAAGGATTCTAGCCTAGCGATTTACGTAACCGATGAGTGGGGGAATTGGAATAAGAACGATACAACACCTCCTTACCTCAAAGTTGTTCGCAGAGTTCCAGAAGTGGCTAGGGAAAATGACTCAGTTACCATCTACATCCTCGCTTCAGATTGGAACAAGATATCAAAGGTTGAGTTGCGATATTTCGATGGTTCTGGATGGAAAACTGTAGATGCAAAATTCGATGAAAGGAGCCGTCTCTATTATGCTACAATACCCCCGCATAAGGAAGGGACTACTATAAATTACACGATCTACGCAGAAGACATCGCTGGATGTAGTGTTGCGCGCAGTAGTGAAGGGTATACTTATACCGTAGGTGTTGAGGAATTTGTAGGACTCGAAGCTGAGAAACCACCCAAGCTTGAGACACCAGAAATTATTCCATTAACCTCAACGCTAATCCTCCTTGTTTCCATAAGTGTAGTGATAGCCATAGCGATTTTCCTGCTCAGAAGGAAACGTCGATAGTTTTCGTCTCTTTAACTATCACAAAAAATTAAAATAACGTTGTTTTACCTTACTTTATGAAGTTTTCCCAAGTAGCCGAGGTTTATGAAAAGTTAGAGAAAACTACAAAGAGGCTCGAGCTCACTTCAATAATTAGGGATTTTATAAAGCAAGTGGATGCCAAACATCTGCCAAAAGTCTTACTCCTCCTTGCTGGAGAGATCTTCCCGAAGTATAGCGATAAGGAAGTTGGGATAGCTTCCCAATTAATGATAAAGGCAATAAGTCTAGCTACTGGTGTGAGCGAGGACAAAGTTGAGGATTATTGGAAGGAACTTGGTGACCTAGGACTCGCTGCTGAGAGGGCATTGAAGGAGAGGAAGCAATTCACCCTCTTGAGAAAAGAGGTCACAGTTGAGAAGATATTTCAAAACTTGGAGAAATGCGCTGAGCTAACTGGTCCGGGGACTGTAGAGAGGAAAATATCCCTCGTAGCTGAACTGATATCGAATGCTACTCCAAGAGAAGCTAGGTACATAGTTAGGCTCATTCTCGGGGAATTGAGGGTTGGGGTGGCTGAAGGAATAATGAGAGATGCAATTGCCCAAGCATTCCTAATTAAAGACCCTTCAAACAGGAAAGAAGTTGAGGAAGCTACCAAAGCAGTCGAATACGCCTGGAACCTTCTCTCTGATTTTGGAGAGGTTGCTAGAATAGCAAAGGAGGAAGGAATCGAAGGACTGAAGAAAGTCAAACCAGTACTTGGAAAGCCGATTCAGCTAATGCTTGGGGAGAAAGCTCCAAGCATCCAAGAAGTTCTCAAAGAGTTTAAGAAACTGGCTGCTGAGTGGAAGTACGATGGTATGAGAGCTCAATGTCACAAGAAAGGAGATAAGATATGGATTTTCACTAGACGCCTCGAAGATGTGACCAAGCAATTTCCAGACCTCGTTAAGCTATGCCAGGAATGTTTGATACCAAATGAATGCATAGTTGAAGGTGAAGTCCTTGGAATTGATCCAAAGACTGGATATCCGTTGCCCTTTCAAGTCTTAAGCCAAAGGATTCATAGGAAATATGAGATTGAAAGGATGGTCGAGGAAATACCAATTCAAATGAATTTGTTCGATGTTGTTTACGTAGATGGTAAGACCCTATTTGATAAGCCATTTAAGGAGAGGAGAAAGATCTTGGAAAAAATAGTTAAGGTGAAGAAAGGGAAATTTCAATTGGCAAAGCAAATCGTTACCAACAAACTAGAGGAGTTGGAGAAATTCTATCATGAAGCATTGGATGCTAAGCAGGAGGGTATTTTCCTAAAGGTCTTGGACTCACCTTATATGTTCGGGAGAAGAGTTGGTGGATGGTACAAGATAAAGCCCATAATGGAAACTCTAGACCTGGTTATCGTTGGGGCTACTTGGGGAACGGGTAAAAGAGCTGGTTGGCTCGGATCATTTGTCCTCGCTTGCAGGGATGAAGAAACTGGAAAATTCTTGAGATGTGGTATGTTGGGAACTGGAATTAAGGAAAAGAAGGAAAGTCCCGAGGATGTAACTTTCGAAGATCTCACAAATTTGTTAAAGCCCCACATAATTAAAGAGAAAGGGACTCACGTCGAGAT
>JAVCBX010000045.1:0-3239 GCA_037917635.1 Thermoproteota archaeon
GTATACACTTTATCACTTTCTTCCTGAAGAAGACTTCTCCTCTCCTTAAGAAGCGCTTAATCCAAGCCAATATTCCCTCCTTCGACTCCTTTGGCAGGGTTCTCCTGTCCAACAGGACTTCGCATAGGTGCGGAACTACTGGCACCTCTCCCGGGTAACATCTCATTGAAACTGGTGCTATGCTTGCTTTTCCCAAGATAGGATGTGAAGGAAGCTCGCTCTTCCTCTCCTCTAACTTTAATAGAACTCTACAGGCCTCAATAAGGGCGTTTTCTCCAAGATCTGGCATGCTTGAGTGGCATTCTCTCCCGTAAACCCTTAGGAGAATCTCGGCCCTTCCTCTGTGCCCGATCGCAACTTTCAGGTTTGTGGCCTCCCCCAGGACAACCAAGTCCGGCGATATTCTCCTATCTTCCATGAAGTGCTTGATCCCGAAGCCCTCATGATCCTCTTCGTGCACGACGAAGACGAAGTAGAGGTTATTTTCGGTTTCCTTCAGCTTAGTTGCTGAGTAGATCATTGCCGCGATGGAGCCCTTCATGTCAACTGCTCCCCTTCCGAAGATCCAGCCGTCTAGGATCTCAGCCGAGTAGGGATCCACCTCCCAAGAGGCCAGGTTTCCTGGACCGACTGTGTCCATGTGGCCGTCAAAAACTATAGTTGAGTCTGAGCTCCCCTTTATAAGGCCAATCACGTTTCCTACATCGTCTACCTCAACTTTGTCGAAGCCCAGATCGTTCATTCTATCTACTAGGAGTTTTGCTAACTCCTCTTCTTTTCCAGGAGGACTTCTAGTTCTTATGAGTTCTCTACAAAAGGAGATGAGTTCCTTATCTTGCATCTTGAAGTAAATTCATTGTTAACACAAAAACACTTCCTTTCAAGCCCCTTCAAAAATCTTTCTAGTCATCCTAGAGCGCTTTTGAGTGCTCCTTTAACATCTTTAGCCCCTTCTCCCCTTTGATGACGGTAGAAGAGGACATAGCCAACATGGATGCCAGAGGTGAGAAGCGCTACGAATCATGCTGGCAATGCTCGCACATTAAAATCACCAAAAACTCCCTTTTTGTGCGAATAAAATTTTGAGACCATTTTATTTAGATGGGGTAAGTAATCTGGAGAGGGTTGGACTCGAAGGGTGAGTTGAACGAAGAGTTGGAGAGAGAGGTTAAGCTGAA
Source organism: Thermoproteota archaeon (assembly GCA_037917635.1). Lineage (GTDB taxonomy): Archaea > Korarchaeota > Korarchaeia > Korarchaeales > Korarchaeaceae > QMVU01. Next base: position 1,179 of record JAVCBX010000045.1, read on the forward strand.
GATAGGACATGCAGCGTTTCTTGGCTTGCTCAGAAGGAGGAGAATTAAGTATGAAGCTAAGATCACCACAGAACAAATTGATATCATTTTTGACTTTCCGGACCGAAGGCTGTTTAAGAATGACCAGCTTTTGAGGGTCAGAATAGAGGGAGATGAGGTTAAGCTCGCCTTTAAAGGAAGTAGATCAATTCAAGATTACTCTAAAGTTAGAATTGAGATAGAGGGGGCTTTATGTTCAAAAAAAGCAGTTAAAGCCATGAATATGGCAGGAATTAAGGTTTCAAAACACCCAAAAACTCTTAAAGAAGTGAAGGAGCTACTCATAAGCAAGGGAATGAGGGAAGTACTTAAAATCGTCAAGGAAAGGACTAAACTCAATTTAAAGGGCTGGCAGAGCTGGGTTTATCTGGACAAGGTAAGGGAACTGGGCGAGTTCGTTGAAATAGAAGGAAAGGATGCAAACTTGCTCGTAAGAACTCTAGGACTTTCGAGATTTGTAGTTAGGGAGAGCTATGCTGAGATGCTTTCAGGCCATTATTTCCGAAGAAACACCTGACTTCTCCAAGAGGGACCTGACCATCTCAGTTCCCCTCTTTCTTATCTCCTCTTCGCTTAAGGTAATGAGTTTACCTTTTCTTAGCACGATTTTTCCGTTAACTATTACCGTATCCACATCTGTTGATCTTGCTGCGTAGACCAGATGGGAAACAACCGAGTGTAAGGGGGTCCACCAAGGCAGCTCTGTGTTCAAGAGCACTATATCGGCCAGCTTTCCCTTCTCTATCGAGCCTGTATTAAGGCCTAGAGCTTCTGAAGGAATCCTTGTTGCCATATCAAGGACCTTTTGGGCCTTCATTACGGTTGGATCCTTCCTAGCGTTTTTATGAATTAACGCAGCTACCTTCATGGTCTCAAACATGTCAACTGTATTGTTGCTTGCCGGACCATCAGTTCCAAGGGCAACTGAGACGCCAGCATTCATCATCTCGGGAACTGGAGAGATTCCGGCAGCCAGCTTCAAGTTACTCACGGGATTGTGGGAGACTAAGACGTTTTCGTTGGTTAGAAGTTTTATCTCATTCTTTTCAGGCCATATAACGTGTGCAGCTATCACCTTTGCCTTTAAAAGTCCGAGGTCTGCTACATGCTTAATTGGAGTCTTCCCATACCTTCTTTTTATCTCTTCAACCTCCGAGTAGTCCTCAGCCAGGTGTATTTGAATCGGACACTCGCTCTCGATTGCAAACTCAACGCTCTCCTGAATCAGATCTGGTGAGCATGTGTAGGGAGCATGAGGTCCTATCGAAGGGATTACTAGATCGTGCTTTCCTTTCCAAGCTTTAACGAAATCTTTAGCGATCCTAAATGCTTTTTCTCTGTCCCTCGCTTGAGGAGTTCCAAAATCCATGTAGGATGATGCTAAGATGGCCCTGATCCCTATTTCCACAGCTGCTTTCGCCACCTCTTCCTCAAAGAAGTACATATCTGCGAGCATCGTGGTTCCGGTCCGCAAGGCCTCTAACATGCCAAGCATGGCCCCAGCCCTCACGCTTTCCTCATCGAGGTTCGCTTCTATGGGCCATATCCTTGTTTCGAGCCATTCCATGAGCTCCATGTCGTCAGCTATTCCTCTCAAAAGGCTCATCGCTATGTGAGTGTGCGTGTTAATTAGACCGGGGATGGCTACCTTGCCCCTACCATCAATCACCAAGTCGGCATTGCCTTGGATGTCCCTTCCAACATTAACTATATGCTTCCCTTCTATAAGAATATCAGCCTTTCTTATGATCCTTCTTTCCCTATCCTGTGTTACAATAGCCTCCAAACCCTTGATAAGGATGCTCTCCATTCTTCACCCACCTATAAATTCTCTGGAAAACTTAATAACAAATCTCAAGAATTTCTCTAGAAAGTATGGCTGCGAAGAAAATAATGGTTCAGGCTACCGGTTTTGGAACCGGGGTTGGGAAAAGCTTTCTAGTTGCTTTGCTCTGTAGGCTTTTTAGCGAAGACGGATATAAGGTTGCACCTTATAAGACTTTGAACTTGACTCCTGTAACT
>JAVCBX010000192.1:0-3222 GCA_037917635.1 Thermoproteota archaeon
CTATTATAGCTTGTTTCTATATTACCAGCGACAGTGAGTTTTGAGGTAGGGCTTGTTGTTCCTATACCAACGTTCCCGGAAAAATAGGCATTACCGCTTGCAATGTACAATCCCCAATTTGTACTCCCTCCACTCGCAGAACCGTATAAAGCGTAATTTGTACCAGCTCCACTCGCAGTGCCATATAAAGCATATTTCGTTCCACTATCCCCCGTTGCAGAACCATAAACTCCATAATTACCAGCGCTTGCATTACTTGCTGTCCCCATAACACCTGTATTTATGTAAGCATTACCGGAAGCACCAAGCATGCCTCCCCAATTAGTTGGTGCACCAGCAGCACTACCTATAATTCCATAGCTATAGCCACCAGCATAGTTTGTTGATACCCTTAGTCCTCTCGGCGCGTCTGAATTAGAGATATCCAATTTTGCTGTCGGTGATGTTGTTCCTATGCCAACATTGCTTCCAGCTGGGAATATATAGTCTCCTCCCCCAGCAAATGTCCCTGGCCCAATTTCATCGGCTGAATGTCCTGGATTTGGTTGAGCTAGGGCTATTGAAGCTACTAGTAGAGTTGATAGGGCTACAATTGTTCCTAAGGTTAAGCCAGAAAAGAACTCCTTCATCTTTGATCACCCGAATAAATTACCATTATTTCTTAGTTACTTGACCCATCTTAAATACCTTATGCTATTAGTAGAAATCGGAAATTTGTTTTTGAAGGTTCTCAACTAACCTTTTGAGTACCATAATTATTCATGATTATTTGAAGGCTGTGAAGCATGCGTCGTTCTTCAAGTTTCCCAGGAGGACGAAAGGAAGAAAATTGCTCCGATTTTGCGATACCTCATCATAACAAAGCAATCTGTTTCGAATAAAAACTTTCTGAACTTATTAGATATCCAAAACTACATGAACAAAGAACTTATCTCCTCTCTTCCCAACTTTCATGTTATGATAAGTAACAGCCTTAATTGCGGTCCAGCTCTCATGCTTTTCCGGATTGAACTCTTCCCCCCACAAATTGGCTTTTAACCTAAGTTTCCCACTTTCCTCTGAGATCTCAAGAACCTTAACTTTAGAAAAAACTAAGTTCTCAGAATCGTTAAGTATCAGAATTTTTTCGAGGAAATCATAAAGTAAGCTCTCCAAGTCCTCCCCCTCAGCCTCTATCTCCCTTTGGACCTTAGCTTCAACTTTAGCTAAGTCTGTCATGACGCTTTGCATAGCAAGGGCAGCTTTCTCGAAGGCTTCCTCCATACTCTTACCTAGAGTTTCGAATTCTACATCAGCTGTGTGCTCAAAAAATATTATATCCTTTTGTTCTTCCATACTTTAAAGGGAGTTAAAACTTGATTTTAAAGGTTTGGAAATGAAGCTACTTAATGAGTTCGATCCTTGGAAGAGTAAGCTCTGTACTTGTCCCAAAAAGTATTCGTTAAACGTTTATACAGGTTGTCCTCATGCTTGCGTTTATTGCTACATAACCTCCTATATAAAATCCGGATTCAAATGCAGAATAAAGCGAAATTTGCTTCCGAGATTGAGGAAGGAATTAGAGAATGAGAAATGGGAGGTGAAGGTTGTTACCCTTTCAGCAAGCTCGGATCCTTATCCAAAAATCGAGGAAAAACTTAAGCTCACGAGAAAATGCATCGAAATGCTTAGGGAGTTCGGATGGAAGCTATTGATAGTTACCAAGAGTGATTTAGTAACTAGGGATATAGATCTCTTGAAAGGAGTTTCAGTAGTCTCGCTGACGATAACCACAATAAATGAGAAACTCTCAACCTTACTTGAGCCGAATGCTCCTCCCCCGAGGAAGAGGCTCGAGGCAATTAAAAAACTCAAGGAAAATTCCATTCCTGTTTGCGTTAGGATAGACCCTATTATACCCCACCTAAATGATAAGCCTTCTGAAATTGAGAAGTTAGTAAGGTTTTTGTCAAAACTCAAAGTTGATCATGTTATTTCATCTACCTACAAAGCTCGGAGTGATAGCCTAGCTAGGCTAAGCATGAGATTTCCAAAACTATACGAAAGGCTTCGAGAACTCTACAGGAGAGGAGAAAAAATCTCGAATTACTATTACTTGCCCAAGGATCTCAGATATGAACTTATGAGTAAAGTTAAGTCAATCTGCTCAAAATATGGAATAAGCTTTGCATGTTGTAGGGAAGGATTCAGAGAACTCAACGATAACATTTGCGACGGTAGCTTCCTCCTCTACTCAAGTTAAGTTTTATCTGGAGGAGGGTAAGAATTTATTAAGGTTCCTCTCTATGAAGAGGGCTTCTTTCATCAACGCTTTTCTTTCATAGGCCTCTCTCAACAAATCAACAACTTTATTCAACTTCTCCATATTTGCCTCGAAGATAATTCCCCCAACTCCACCCCTTCCATAGCTTTCTTCAGCATTTATCTCCTGGGCCGCTCTTGAGAAAACATCACCAACCTCGATTTTTTTACTCCTCCCTATGAGCCTATAGCGCCCGCCCTCTTCAAAATTTATGTACACATCCTTACCTTCCTTCAAGGATATGGAGTAAGCAACTCTCTTTACCCCCCTCAGCAACAGATCCTCCCCCTTCAGATGATAGATCTGGAAGTACTCATTATCTATGATTTTCCTTTTCCCTAGCCTCCTAGCTGTGAATGCTGTGAGAAGCCTTGAGAAGTCAGCTTTCTTCTTTAATTTCTCGCTCCTTATCCTCCCAAATTTCGCCATCTCCTGCCTAGCTCTAGCAATTGTTCCATTATCAAGGATAAGTAAGTTTTCTAAAGTAGTTATCTCCCTTCTCGTAGCCCTATCCAAGGACTTCTCTTCTCTGAAATTTGGGGAATCACAGATATCTGCTATTTCCCTAAGCTTAAGGGAGAGCTCATCGTTCAAACCGAAATAATCGCACACAATAGAAGCTGTTGAGGGGGCATTTTCCCAGATAAGGATACCTTTTTCCCTCAACTTGGAAAACAATTGGTCTCCTATTTGCAAAGTCTCGGGATGGTGATCGAAAAATTTGACATCAATTCCTTCTTCCTCGAGTTTTAGTAGGTGTTTTGCCAATCCTTCATTCAGGGCTAAGTCAGCACCCATTAACTTTGTTTTTGGCTTAACTTTGAGGATAAGGTCTCTCTTCCTCTGGGGAATATGAAATATTTTGAGGTCTTGATAATCCAAGTTGAACTTCCTCTCGAGGAGGGCACCACATATAAGGC
>JAVCBX010000060.1:0-3219 GCA_037917635.1 Thermoproteota archaeon
GATTATATTCCGGAGAGCTCCGCCGAATACTCAAAGATATTGGAGGGCGACTACGAGCATGTTGCTTGGATATCTATTGAACCTAAAGGTGACATGAAGGATTTATCCCAAAGGTTCCTTGAGTGGGGTGAAAGCGAACTTAAAACAAGGTATGCTGATAGGCGGCGTGAATTAAAGGAGCCGGTTAAAGAGCCAACAGCCCTATTGAGCCCGGAAATAGCTCTATCGATTGCTGAAGGCTACAACGAGTTTTTAGAGGACTGCGCAAAAGCTATTAACCCAGCAAACCCGATAGGAAGCGTAGTCGTAAAATCCTTTAGCAGAGCGATTTTTATCCTCGGTCTCACCGACCTATCTCAACCCTTCGAAATCTACAATAGGATCGCATTTACCAAAGCGAATCTGCATATTCCTTCAGTATTCTCGGTTGTTACGGCAAAACCTAAGTATCCATTCTGGAGAATATTAGAATTGTTTGAGCATGATGTGGATTGTTTAATATTTGTTGTTGGTGAAAAAATGGTTAAGTTAACAGACGATGTTGTGCATATTCTCCGGAACGTGGCTGGCAGTTTGAGGCAAACTTCGAGGAGCCAGTTTAGCGAGATCATTAGAGCCTCTAGGAGATCCGGCTTAGAAGAGCTAAAGTTTATGATTGAGGGTAAAGCTGCTGACGGAAAAATTCCTTTTAATGCTTCGAAAAAGCTGTGCTGGCTTATTGACGAACTCTCTAAAAAATATAGCGGTGACGAATTAAATGCAGTATTATGGAGGTGTTTTAAATCTCTTGAACCATATACAAGAAAGGAGGGCAGGAGATGGAGAAAGTAGATGTTGAATTTGAAAAGATGGAGGGCTTTCATAAGCTTAAAAGCCTGTGGAGAATCGAGTATAAGGCGGCAACCCTTGAACCTCTTCTCACACAGGCTGCTACAGAAGAAACAAAAGAGGTTGTTGATAGCATACTGGGCAAAACCATTCCTAAGGATATGCCCGATGCAGTACCATTAATTTTTGATGGAAGAGCCGTAATCACAGGGAACGCTGTTAAAGGAGTATTTAGACATGTGATTTCATCTCAGCTTAGAGAAGCCGGAGTCCCAATATGCTTCCAAGAAGTTAAGTACGGGTCTGAGGAGGAGGCTGAGGTAAAGCAGTGCCCGCCTGACAAACCATGTTTTGCTTGCACATGGTTTGGAACCCCATCGAGACAGGGATCTTTATACTTCAGTATGTTGAAAAGCGTTAAACCCTTAGAGGAGGTTCTCGCGGGAGATCCAATTCCCATGATAGCGATTAGAGATGATTATAGGGCAATCGACCCGAAAGCTAGGGCTTTTCTTCTGCTAGCGCCGGTCAGGGAAAACGCGGAATTCCATGGGTGGATTAAGGGTGAAAATTTAAGTAGTGAAATAATTGGCGCTCTCAAGGAAATTCAGGATATCAGTGAGAAGGGCTTTTTAAAGTTTGGCGGCTTTAAGACAAGGGGTTTTGGATCAGTTAAAATCGAAATATTGAAGATTGAAAAGTATGGTACAACTCCCTTCAAACTTGAAAGGGAATATATTGGAGAGAATCTTAAGAATTTCCTGAACGAATGCCAGAAAAGATACCATGAGCTTATGAACAGAGGCAAAGAGGGTTGAGCTTTCTTCACATTCGCTTCAAAGGCAGAACCGACGCCCCCTGGCATATTGGCTTAAGAAGATATGGCGACTATCTCTATACAAGAGATGACTATCTATGGGGCAGAGGGATTCGCGGACCAGTTCTAAGGCAGCTTTGGCGAACTTACTGCCCAAAATCCGACGCACATGACGGAGTAGACTTTTACCCCGAAAGAGACTGTCCGAAGTGCACTATGAGTTCAAACTGTCCATTCTGGAATCTTAGGGGAACCGCTGAAGAGGGCGAATTTAAGGATAAGCCGCGCCTAATAATCACGAATCTCTGCTTTAAGAGGGATAGCGTCAGGAAAGATAGAATTGCCTTAGCAACTTTAAGCGACCAATACCGTAGCGCCGTAAAAGGAAAGGCTCCGGTCTTTGTCGAATACATACATGAAGGTGCAGAGTTCGAATTTGAAGCAATATTGATGGGTGAGGGAGCAAGGTTCTCAGAGCCGTTTATATCGGCGGTTGAAGTCAGCCTTAAATTTCTCGGATGGGGCGGATTCTGCAACGAAGGATTTGGAAGAGGAAACATCACAGACATTAGAAAATACGGCTTTAACAGCTTCGAATATGATGTCATCGAGCCACTTGCCGATGAAATAATGAATAAAGCTAGCCAATCTGGGCTTGCAACGTTTAGTATTTCACCCATGCTCATTCTTGACAAGGATGGCGGCGGAACCTATAGAAGTATTCTCGAGGAGGGCTTTAAGGATAAATTCTGTAATTGCATTAATGAAAGATACTGGCAGTTCTACGGCAAACACCTCTATATACAAGGGAAGGTTGAATCCTTAAGCGGGAGGGCTAGGACGGTGAGGATCCGAGCGTGGAGCAGAAAAATACGCAACAGAATCTTCTTTGAAGGGGTAGGAAACGAGATAACAGTACACTTTAGTGGACAAATAGATTCTGAGGAAGCAAAGGCTCTCGCGCTTGCAAAGTATGGGATAGGCAGATATAAAAATCAGGGATTCGGCTCCCTAAAACCGATCCAACCATAGGAAAAGCTTCGATGACCTATTTAAAGGATAAAGCAAAATTGAGATAATCGAAAGGCAACCTCTAAAAAAGGAAAAATCAAGGCGGAAACCATGAAAAACCCAGAAAAACAACACGGTTGCAGAGGCTCTTTCGATGAAAAGAAGAGTGCGATGTATCTCATGACTAAGAAGGCTATTCCGCCCAAGACAAGGGTTGCAGAGGCTCTTTCGATGAAAAGAAGAGTGCGATCCCATTAGCCTTCACCTCAGCCCACACCGCCTTCACCAGCGTTGCAGAGGCTCTTTCGATGAAAAGAAGAGTGCGACTTGGCCCATGGCTCGTGGTCGAGGGGCAAAGCAACGTTGCGTTGCAGAGGCTCTTTCGATGAAAAGAAGAGTTAAACGAGAGCATTTATTGGAAGAATTCTCTTTTTCGCTTGAGGATGAAATCCGAGGTTTCAATAATGTAACTGTGTCAGAGAGCAAATATTGGTTGATGGGAATGCTATCAAATAGTGAATGAGGCATAGATAATCTACGCCATATATGGAGTATGCTAAAAC
>JAVCBX010000124.1:0-3209 GCA_037917635.1 Thermoproteota archaeon
TTGCTTTTCCCATCTGAATGAAAGGCAGCCATACTATGCATCGGAAAATTGCGGCAAGAAACTTGAAGCCCAAACCAACCTGATATGGCCGAAGTTCCGGCGGCGGGAACAAGCGGACTCAGGAGGGCTGTCTTCTTCCCGAAAGCCTAAGAACGGTATAAAGGAGCCCCTCCGCCACAAGCTCTGGATTTACATTGCCTTGCAAATCCAAAGCAGCCTGAAGGACCTCCTCATTGGAAGCTCTCCCTTCTTGCTTTCTGCTGCCCAGAAGGTAACATCTGCCCAAGGTATTGCCTTCTCGATCTCCTTTGGAAGGGAGGCCATTGGTCTCTCTCCGTAATCCTCGAGAACGAATAGCTTGACTTGCTCCGTTATCCTTAAAGAGGCCATTCTTATGGCCTCTCCGATCTCGTATTGAGACCTGTCAGTCACGATCAGCACATGTTCTCCTGGCTTAACCCCCATACAAACTTCTACAGCATTCTTTGCGCCTTCATCCAATGTCCCCATTCTCTCCCACAGAGCCCTTTAAGGGTCAAAAAATAAGTCTTCTCGCTGTCGATTTCCTTTTATCTTTTTCGAGGGTCAGATTGTTGGGGTGATAGCTTGGATAACAAACCCCGAATTTTGATTGAAAACGGCATAATTATGGATGGAACTGGCAATCCGTGGTTTAGAGGAGACGTTACAATAGAAGAAGGGAAGATAAAAACGATTGGAAAGATAATGGAATTTGAGCCAGAGGTAAGGATCGATGCGACGAACTTAGTAGTTTGTCCCGGCTTCATTGACATCCATGGCCACAGCGAACTTGCGGTGTTAGTAAACCCAAGAGCCGAGAGCAAAGTGATGCAAGGAGTTACTACAGAGCTGGGTGGAAATTGTGGCCATTCTCCAGCCCCTTTAGAGGGATATGCGCTTGAGGAAGCCAAGAGATCAGCAGAGAGGTACGGGATACAAGTAGATTGGAGGAGCTTTGGGGAATATCTTGACAGGATAGACAGACAGGGTTGCTCAATGAACTTCGCTTGTCTTGTAGGTCATGGAACAGTTAGGTGGTGCGTTATAGGCCCGGAGGACAGGGATCCAACTGAGGATGAGTTGGAGAGGATGAAAGAGCTCGTGGATAAATCGATGAGAGAAGGTGCTTTTGGACTTTCTACTGGTTTGATGTACGCACCTGGATGCTATGCAAGCACCGAAGAGATCATAGAACTGGCAAAAGTTGTTGCAAAGCACGGAGGGATCTACGCATCCCATATAAGGAGGAGAGGGGAAGGAATAAGGAGATGGGGTCTCTTAACTCCAAGGGTCGATACTCTAGTTGAAGCCGTGAGGGAAACCATAGAAATTGGTGAGAGAGCTGGTTTACCAGCCCAAATAAGCCATCATAAGGCGATGGGGAAGGTGAACTGGGGGAAGGTTAAGAAGACCCTTGCTATGATTGAGGACGCTAGGCTTAGGGGCGTAGATGTGACTTGTGACCAGTATCCATACACTGCAGCGAGCAGCAGCCTGGCATCGATATTTCCAGCATGGGCTAGGGCAGGAGGAACTGAGAAGCTTATAGAGAGGCTAAAAAACCCTGAAATTAAGGCTAAAATAAGGGAGGAAACCGTTGAAAACATGGAGGGAATAGGAGCCGAGTACGGTTGGGAGGACGCTTACATCTCATACGTCAGATCTGAAAAGAACTCAAATCTTGTGGGAAAGAGCCTCAAGGAAATTGCAGAGTTGCTCAATAAGGATCCATTTGATGCAGCAGCCGACCTTCTAGTGGAGGAAGAGGGAGCAGTTGGAATAGTTTACTTCGCCATGTGCGAGGACGATGTGATAACTGTCATGAAGAACAGAAACGTAATGGTGGGCTCAGATGGCTACGCTCTCTCGCCAAAAGGGATACTTGGAAGGGGAAGACCTCATCCAAGGAGCTACGGGACATATCCAAGGGTTCTAGGGGTTTATGTGAGGGAAAAGAGGGTGATACCATGGGAAGAGGCCATAAGGAAGATGACATCCATGCCAGCTCAAAAGCTAGGACTATTCGATAGAGGTCTTCTAAGGCCTGGGATGTGGGCAGATGTCGTAGTCTTCAACCCAAGGACAGTAAAAGATATGGCTACGTTCGACAACCCTCACAGGTTCCCAAGAGGGATCGAATATGTGATCGTAAATGGAGAAATAGTAGTCGAAAGGGGAAAACACACGGGAGCTAAACCAGGAAAGATCTTAAGGCATGGAGGCTGAAGTCATCCCCTAATATTTTTCCTTAAAAGGACGACATCTCTGCCCAAGTATCCCTCCCTAACGAAGCCATAGATCGTGAATCCTAGGTTGAGATAGAAGGAAATGAAAAGTGTCTCGTCAGCTGGAACTGAGGTCGAGATATACTTGGCCGCCGGCAATCTCTCCTTTATGATCTCGCTAAAGCGATCAACAAGCATTTTTTCTACTCCAGCCATGGAAGCTTCCTTGCTTAGCACGTGTATGAACACTACGCTGGGGGGCAAGGCTAAGGTTCCTGTAACTATGCCCACTATCTCCTTGTTCTTCTTAGCCACTACAGATAACTTTAATGGACCCCAAATCATCTTAAGAATATCTTCCTTACTCTTTATCGCTGGCGGAAGAGTTCCTTTTAAGGTTTTGAACAGAACTTCCGCACATCTTTCAGCATCTTCCGGTCTTAACTCCTCCAAGACGTATTCCTGACCGCCCATCAACTCACCTATGAAAATGCGTTGCGAAACTTATTATGGTTTCTGCAAGGGCTTTATTTCGTCGAAATTAAGTGACTTTCCTATTTTAACGATTTCATGAGCCTCATTTCATCCCATTTAGCTGGACACACTGTGAAAATAGCCGGATCAGAGGGTGCTTATTCAACTGGAATAAGGGCAACCTGATATGTGATTAGAACAGGTCAAGAAACTAGCGACAAGTGAAGCCATAAGTCAGATAGGTCTTGAAAAACTTGTCTTTACCTCCCTAATCTTGCTGGCATAAGGCGAAGCTACATATCCTCCTGTTAGTAGACCCGAAGGGGGCCTGCAACAACAGGCGAAGAGTTCCCTATGAAGCCCGGAGCGTAGTGTATTTTACTCGAAATGATTATCTTTAAGCTAGTTATCGTTTTTATCCGCTTTCTACAGTCTATCTCGCAGTTCTAACAAGATACGACTTAATAAAACCAGCACAGGCAGCTCTAC